>CALEJO010000158.1 GCA_937898155.1 uncultured Clostridia bacterium
ATTCCCGTAGGCGGCCGTGTTCGCCGCGTCCAGGAGCGCCATCGCGCTCCCCGCCGTCCGTCCGCACTCCAGCGCGAGCCGCGTCAGCTCGCCCGCCGTCCGCTTGGAGATGCGCGAGATGGAGAGAAGCTGAATCTTCTCGAACACGAGCGCGCGCAGACGCAGGACGACTTTATTGCCCGCCACAATGAGAAACCAGTTTCGCACCGCGGAGACCGCGCGTTGCAAAACCTGCACGCCGAAAATGGACAGAATCACGAGCGCGAACGCGCCGAGCGTCACCGCTTCCTCGCTTCGGATATAGTCATCAACCAAAATTCGATTTAGCTCCGGCGTGATCAGATTGATCGCCGAAACGACGAAAAACAGCACAACGGAGCCGAGCAGCATCCATTTATAGGGCTTTGCCACGTCCCAAAGGCGCTTGGCGATGCGCTTTCTGTCGATGCAGAAAAGGCAGACCTCCGAGCCGTCGCGGTAAGCGCGCCCGCATTTCGGACACACGCTCGCAGGCGGTGCGTATTTTTCAAACGCGTTTTTGCCATAGCGCAAAAAGTGGTTGGCGGCTTTGACCGCAGACGCCACGCAATGCTTGCGCGAGCAATCCGCACGGCTGATCAGAATCGCCCCGCCGTCCTTTCGGACGAGCTCCGCAAACACACAGCCGACGCCCGCCGCGAAGCGAAATTCCTCTACCTCCGAAAGCGGCACGCGAAAAATCTCGGCATCATTCTCCCGCACGATCACGGTTTCCCCGTCGATCACGACGAGCCCGTCCGTTTCCTCTTCGGGGTCCGTGCGGTCCAGATTATATTCCCACGCCGAAACGACCTGCTCATTCGGCAAGTCGGGAAAGACGGCATGGATGCGGTCAAACAGCCGCGAATATTGATCGGTCATAGGGTTTCCTCTTATAAATACAGTTCGATTTTTTTATAGCTTCTGCGATCCAGCTTTTCCACATCCTCGATCTCGAATCGGTTGCCGTCCACGTCGAGCAAAAACAGCCGTCCGCCGTCCGCCCGAATGATACTTTTGAAGGTGTCCTGTAAGGTGAACGTCAGATTGCCGGCGCTCGTTTCGACACCCCAATAGGAAAAACCGAACCGTTCCTTCACAGACAAAATCTTGCGGATCACGGGCGCGTAATATTTGCGTTCCAGTTCCAGGCGCAGGATCTCGCGCATTTCTTCGTCGAGGTCGTCCATCGTGACGATGTGCGCCAGCTCATAGCCGTCGATGTCCAAAACCGAAATGTAGTCCCACAAAAATTCATAGGGGAAATTCCGATGCAGCTGCACGCGGACCGCCTCCGCGTCCTGCGGCTGTTTCATATAGAGCAACCCGTTCTGCATCAGAAACGTCACGTTGTCCGCCGTCAGACGGACAGAATTCGGGTTCTCGACCGTTCCTCTTCTGCGGGAGCCGCCGACTCCGTGCACCTCGGGCACAAATCCGCCCATACCGAATCTTGGCATATATTCTTCCTCCGCTTTCTGCCGTCAGGCAATTCCGGCGTTTTTCAGCGCCTCGATCTGCAAGCTGTAAAGCCGATGATAGACGCCCTCTTTCGCCATCAGCTCCTCGTGCGTGCCGCTTTCCGCGATCTTGCCGTCCTCGATGACGATCAGTCCGTCCGCGTCGCGTAGCGTGGAAAGACGGTGGGCGATCATGATCGTCGTCTTCCCTTTGACCAGTTCCGTCAGCGCGGTCTGAATCTTGCGCTCCGTCTCGGTATCCATCGCCGCCGTCGCCTCGTCGAGGATCAGGATGCGCGGATTGCGCAAAATCGCGCGCGCGATGGAGATGCGCTGGCGTTCGCCGCCGGACAAGTCCTGGTAGCCGAAGCCGATCTTCGTGTCGTAAGCGTCCGGCAATTTCACGATGAAATCGTGCGCGCCCGCCGCACGGGAAGCCGCCAGCACTTCCTCAAACGTGGCGTCCGGACGTGCGTAGCGGATATTTTCGAGGATCGTTCCCATGAAGAGATACGTCTCCTGCGAAACGATCGCGATATTGCGATATAGGTCAGCGAACGCGATCTCGCGCAGGTCGATGCCGTCGATGCGCACCGTTCCGCTCTCCGTATCGTAAAGCCGGATGAGCAGATTCGCGAGCGTCGATTTGCCGGCGCCCGTATGTCCCACGATGCCGAGCATCTTGCCTGCCTCGACCTCAAAGCTCACGTCGTCGATCACTTTATGGTTTTTGATGTAGGAGAACGTCACGTTTTCAAACGAGACGTTGCCGTCGAAGCGGTCTTTATGGATCGGGTTTTTCGCTTCGCAGACCTCCGGCTGGGAGTCCATAATCTCGAATACACGTTGCAGGGAGTTCGAGCAATCCGCCGTCATCTCCGCCATGTCGATGAAGAAATGGAGCGGCGCATAAACCATATTCATATACGCGATGAACTTCGTCAGCGCACCGTAAGTGAGCCGGCCCTGAATGACAAACCAGCCGCCGACCGCGAGCGCCATCAGATTGCCGAACACGTAAAGCACAAGCCCCGACACGGGCGAAAAGAACGTATTGAACCGACCGCGTTCGAGGTCTGCCTGC
Source organism: uncultured Clostridia bacterium (assembly GCA_937898155.1). Lineage (GTDB taxonomy): Bacteria > Bacillota > Clostridia > Oscillospirales > CAG-272 > QALR01. The sequence continues at coordinate 2,563 of CALEJO010000158.1, forward strand.
ACGAGCCGTCCCGAACGGACGTTGAAACGACCGACCTCCTCCTGCTCCTTGGAAAACGCCTTGACCACGCGCATTCCCGTCAGCTCGTCCGAGAGGAACGAGTTGAGCGAACGGGACGCCGAATACCGACGCGCGTGCAATTTGCGGTTTTTCGAGATGCTGATGCGCATGACCGTCACCGAAACGGGGATCGTCACGAAGCACAGGAGCGCGAGAAGCGGGTCGATCATCAAAAGCAAAATCACCAGCACGACGACCTTCGTCACGTTGATGAGAAAGTGCGGCAGGATATTGCAGAAGAAATCGTAGATCGTATTGGAATCGTTATTGATCTGCGTCATCAAGCCGCCCGTCTGCCGGCTCGTGAAAAAGCCGAGCGACAGACGCTCGATCGCCTGAAAAATCGTTTTTTTCAAATCGAAGCTGACCTTGGCGGCGATCACGGACGTCATATAGTTATTGATGATCGTCGCCACCGTATTGCCGACGCGGGAGAGGACCAACAGCGTCAGCACAAACAAAACGGCGCCGTAATATTTTCCTTCCTGATCGAGCACTTCGTCGATGAAGAAGCCGGACGACAGATCCGCGCCCCAGATGCTCAGCGCCGTCATGCCGCCGAGCGAAAGAAGCGAAAGGAGCAGATATCCTTTATATTTCGTGAAAAAGCCCGCGATCCGGCGGAACATTTTTCCTTTTTGCATACACTTCGGGCAGATTTTTCGCGTTTTTTCCGGATAGCGCATGCCGCATTTCGGACAGCGGTTCGCTTTCGGATCGTCATCGGGGTCCACCGTGATCTCGCCGTCTCGTTTCAGTTGCATCAGATATTTCGTGAAAATGAGCATCGACGTGCGGCAATAGTTCGTCATCGTCGCCAAAAGGCGCGGCTCCCCGTTCACGTCACCGGTCAGACGCGCGCTGGAAAGCAATTCCTCGACGCGCACCCGTTCGAGCGTGTCGAGCGCAACCGTTTCGTATTCTTTTTCCTGCCATATTTTGCTCGAAACACCCTTTTTCACGTCGGTTTCGCGTGTAAAGGTGCCGCTCAATACGGCAAGCGTCGTTTTCGTCGCCGCGACCACCGTTTCCGACGGCGCGTAGGAGCGATCGCGATCGCAATAGGCGATCAGCTCGATCTCCTCTTTTTCGATTCCCTTTTCGGCGAGGATCGCGTAAAACGCCTCGGGAATCCGATCTAGTTCAAACACGGTTATTTCCGTCCTTCCCTGATAGAGCCGTCAATTCTCCGGCTCTTTTTTCGCGTGCGAGACAAGACAGCATCCCGCCGCAAAAACAAATCCGCACGCCGCACCGACCACGGCATTCCGCACAAACGGGCGGTCGCGCCGCTCCGCATAAACGGAGCCGATCAGAGACAGGGAGCCGGCGTTCACCTGGCTCGGCACCGTTTCCGATGCGAGCGAAAGGTAAATCGTCAATCCGTCGGAGGCACGTGCCTCGGTCTCCGCCGTCAGCGTCACCCGGATGAGTCCGCCGCCGATCGGTTCAAACGCGATCGCGTCTGCCAGAGATTCTTCGGAAAACCCATTCGTACCCGCCGCCGTCAAGGCAAAGAGATCCGGCATTTTCATCGCCGCGATCGCCGGCTCGACGAGTGCCTCCGACGCCGACAGATCCGACGCGGAAATCCCGTCCGGATACGCCGCTTTATTGCGCACGCAGACCGTCGCCGTCGCCACGCTCGCCGCGGGGACAAGCCACAGCGTCAGAAGCGCGGCGGCGAGAATTCCAAGCACCGTCAAATCGAAAAAAAGATGTTTTTTCTTTCCAAGTAGCGCGAATAAATCCCGATAGCTCATGTCGAAAATCCTTTCATTGCCCACTATTATCCCTTATACTGTAATACAGTGTCAGTATAACATGCTTTCCATTTCATGTCAACATCAAACAGCGCGGTTTTTCCGATATTTTTCATTGACAAAGCCCGTCCGTTATGCTAAAATATAAAAACATTCTTGAAAAATCGGAGGAGCGCGCATGTGGATTTGGGAGTTGATTCTGATCGCCGTCGGGCTTTCGATGGATGCCTTTGCCGTCTCGATCTGCAAAGGGCTTTCCGTGGAAAAAGCGACCGCCGGTCACTCGCTGATCGCCGGCGCCTATTTCGGCGGATTTCAGGCGCTCATGCCGACGATCGGGTATTTTCTTTGCAAAGGATTCTCCTCATATATTGAGACGTTCGATCACTGGATCGCGTTCGTTCTGCTCGCGATCATCGGCTTCAATATGATCTGGGAATCCCGCAAGGAAGGCGAAAAAACAGACGGCTCGTTCGGCCTTCTCGCAATGCTTCCCCTCGCGATCTCGACCAGCATCGACGCGCTCGCGACGGGTGCGGCGTTTTACACGCAGGGCATGAACATCTGGATCGCAGACGCGGTGATCGGGGTGATCACGTTTCTTTTCTCCGCCGTCGGCGTGCGCATCGGCAATGTCTTCGGCGCAAAATACAAATCCAAAGCCGAGCTGGCGGGCGGCATCATTCTCATTTTGATGGGCACGAAAATTTTATGTCAGCATCTCGGATTGCTTCCGTTTTGAAAAAAACCGCCGAGTCGGCGGGGTTTTTATATGGCAGCCAACTTTTTCTTTGCCCGTCAAAGAAAAAGTTGACGTTTCCTTTTCGCAAAGAAAAGCGGGGGGTCACACAAAAAGGTCGCCGATCGGCGACCTTTTTTCTTATGTCTCTTCGGCTCTCGCCTGTTTGCGGTTCTTTTCAAGCATCATGTCCTTGACCTTCATCAGCCGCGTCGTGTTGGCGCGTTCGTTCTCGTCGAGCTTCATCGAGATCGACTTGATCGCGTCTTCGAGCTGCGGGATCATGATGTGTTCGAGCGCGTTGACACGGCGACGCGCCTTTTCGATCTGCTCCGCGAGCATCTGCGAGGTCTTTTCCATTTCCGCGAGCAGGATCATATCGCGGATGACCGTCGTCAGCTCCGTGACCGCCGTATCGAGCGACGCGGACGTGAACGCGAAGCCGTAGTTGCGCGAGTCCGTTCCCTCCGTCAGCGCGGAAAACTCGTAATGCGGCACCTCGACACCCATGACGTTGCGCGTCGAAAGGTCCAGTTCCAGTTTCCTGCGCGGCAGAAGAAGCGCCGTGCTCATCTGCTTCGGCGAAGTCAGCGCCGCCGCGTCGGAAAAGCTCTGATAGGAGCCGGCGACCGCTTTTTCCACCTTTTCGCGGAGTGCCGCGGCTTCCCGCACCACGTCGAGGAATTGCCGCATCAGCTCGTCGCATTTGTCGCGCATCAGTTTATGACCGCGGCGCGCCACGGCGAGACGAGCTTTGAGCCGCTTTTGCTCCATGCGCGTCGGATTTACGTGAAGTTCCGCCATTCCGTCGCCATCCTTTCCTGTGTGATCTTCGGATTATGTGTTCGGTGCATAATATTTGTCGAGCAGTTCGGGCTTAATGCGTTTCAGCTCGCTACGCGGGAAGATGCGGAGCAGTTCCCAGCCGAGGTCGAGCGTTTGCTCGATGCTGCGGTTTTCGTCGAAGCCCTGATTGACGTAGCGCCGCTCAAACTCGTCCGCGAATTTCGCGTAAAGCCGATCGGTCGGCGTGAGCGCCGCTTCGCCGAGGACGACCATCAGTTCCTTCGCCTCTTTGCCTCTGGCATAGCAGGAGAAGAGCTGATTCATCGTGGCGGCGTGGTCTTCGCGCGTCTTGCCGACGCCGATGCCCTTGTCTTTCAGACGCGACAGCGACGGAAGCACGTCCACGGGCGGCAGAACGCCCTTGCGGTAAAGATCGCGGGACAAAATGATCTGTCCCTCGGTGATATAGCCGGTCAGGTCGGGAATCGGGTGCGTCTTGTCGTCTTCGGGCATCGTCAGAATCGGGATCATCGTGATCGAGCCCTCGGAATCGACCTTTCTGCCCGCGCGTTCATACATCGTGGCAAGGTCGGTATAGAGATAGCCCGGATAGCCGCGGCGGGAAGGCACTTCCTTGCGCGCGGCGGAAACTTCGCGGAGCGCTTCCGCGTAGTTCGTGATATCGGTGATGATGACCAGCACGTGCATATTCTTTTCAAACGCGAGATATTCCGCCGCGGTGAGCGCCATACGAGGCGTGGAGATACGTTCGATCGCCGCGTCGGACGCGAGATTGATGAACAGCACCGTGCGATCCAGCGCGCCCGTGCGCGCGAAATCCTCGGTGAAGAATTCCGCTTCCTCAAACGTGATGCCGACCGCCGCGAACACGACAGCGAAATTGGAGTCGGAGCCGCGCACGCGCGCCTGACGCGCGATCTGCGCCGCCAGATTGGCGTGCGGCAGACCGGACGCCGAGAAGATCGGGAGCTTCTGACCGCGGACCAGCGTATTCAGTCCGTCGATCGTGGAAACGCCCGTCTGAATGAATTCGGACGGATAATTGCGCGCCGCGGGATTGATCGGCGTGCCGTTGATATCGAGCAGTTTCTCGGGGATCAGCTCCGGGCCGCCGTCGATCGGCTTGCCCATACCGGAGAACACGCGCCCAAGCATCGCTTCGGAGACGCCCAGCGTCGTGCCGTGACCGAGAAAGCGCACCTTGTCGGTGGAAAGATTGATGCCCGCCGAGCTTTCAAAAAGCTGGACCAACACGTCGCTGCCGTTGACTTCCAGCACGCGGCAACGGCGCACCGAGCCGTCGGACAGCTCGATCTCGCCGAGCTCGTCATATTTGACGCCGGACGTGCCGCGCACAAGCATCAGCGGTCCCGCGACTTCTTCTATCGTTCTGTATTCTTTGATCATCGCAAACACTCCTTAATGACAGAGAATCTGTTCGATTTCTTCGTCGATTTCGCGATCAATGCGCGCGTAATCTTCGGCGTAGGTTTCCGCCGTCGCACTCTTGGCGCGGCCGATCTTTTCACGCACATTCATATCGGAAAGCGCCTCCGCGCTCGCGCCCTTTTCGATCGCCGCGACCGCTTTCGTATAGAACGAAAGGATCAGCTCGAGCAGACGTTTCTGCTTATCGAGCGAGGAATACGCGTCGTATTCGTCAAACGCGTTCTGCTGCAAAAAGTCCTCGCGGACGGAGCGTGCCGCTTCGAGCGTGAGCCGCTCCTTCGGAGACAGCGCATCGGCGCCGACGAGCTTGACGATCTCGTCGAGCTCGCTCTCCGCCTGCAAAAGCCGCATTGCCTCTGCCGTCGCGTCGTAGAAGCCGCGTCCGACGTTGACACGGAACCACGGTTCGAGTCGGTCTTTATAAAGCGAATAGGAGGTCAGCCAGTTGATCGCGGGGAAATGGCGGCGATACGCGAGCGTCGCTTCCAGTCCCCAGAAGACCTTGACGATACGGAGCGTCGCCTGCGTGACGGGCTCGGACAGGTCACCGCCCTGCGGCGAGACCGCGCCGATCGCGGAAAGCGTGCCTTCACGTCCGTCGGAGCCGAGACAAACGACCTTGCCTGCGCGTTCATAGAACTGCGCCAGACGCGAGGTCAGATACGCGGGATAGCCCTCCTCGCCGGGCATCTCTTCCAGACGGCCGGACATTTCGCGGAGCGCCTCTGCCCAACGGGACGAGGAATCCGCGATGACCGCGACGGAATACCCCATATCGCGGAAATATTCCGCGATCGTGATGCCGGTATAAATGGATGCTTCGCGCGCCGCGACGGGCATATCCGACGTATTGGCGATCAGCACCGTGCGTTTCATGATCGAGTGACCCGTGCGCGGGTCTTTCAGCTCCGGAAATTCGCGAAGCACGTCCGTCATTTCGTTGCCGCGTTCGCCGCAACCGATGTAAACGACGAGATCGACGTTGCTCCATTTCGCGAGCTGATGCTGGACGACGGTTTTGCCCGAGCCGAACGGACCGGGGACGCACGCCGTGCCGCCCTTGGCGATCGGGAAGAACGCGTCGATGACGCGCTGTCCCGTGATCATCAGTTCATCCGGCGGTAGCTTCTTCGCGTAAGGACGCGAACGGCGCACCGGCCATTTGGTCATCAGCGTGACCGCGCGGCGCTCGCCGCTCTCCGTTTCGATCTCGCAGATCGTCTCCGTCACCGTGCAATCGCGCGGCGCGATGCCGCAAACCTTGCCGCTGACGCCGATCGGCACGAGGATCTTATGGAGCATCAGCTCCGTCTCCTCGACCATGCCCAGCACATCGCCGCCCGTGACGGTATCGCCGTCCTTGACGCACGGCTCAAAATGCCAGATTTTTTTGCGGTCGAGCGCCGGCTCGGAGATGCCGCGCCCGATGTTCGAGCCGTAAAGCGCACGGAGCGTTTCCAGCGGACGCTGGATGCCGTCGTAAATATTCGTAATCAAGCCGGGGCCGAGTTCGACGGACAGCGGCTCACCGGTGGACACCACCGTGTCCCCGCAACCGAGTCCCGCCGTCTCCTCATATACCTGAACGGATGCGCGGTCGCCGTGCATTTCGATGATCTCGCCGATCAGCCCTTTTTCGCCGATCCGGACGACGTCGAACATATTGGCGTCACGCATTCCGCTCGCGATCACGAGCGGTCCCGAAACTTTGATGATTTTTCCCTCTGCCATGTTTGGAAATTCCTTTCCGCGCGGTCGCGCCGCGCTCTCATTTTTGGTCGGAATTTATGCTTCCGAGGATCCGAACAGGATGTCCGCGCCGACTGCGCGGATCACGCTTTCGCGGATATTGGTCATCCCGATGCCCGCCGTCCCGTCCTTCGACGGGATCAGAATCACCGCGGGCGTCGCCTGTTCGCGATAGGCGGCGATATCGTCGCCGATCTCGATGGCAAGGTTTTCGGTGATGAACAGAATGGCATAGTTTTCCTTTGCCAGCCGATGCAGCGTCTCCGCCGCCTCCGCCGGATTCTGCACGGGAAACACGGAGAAGCTCGCCGTCATAAAGCCGAGGATGCTGTCTCCGTCGCCGATGACGCCGACTTTATACATAGCTCTCACGCATCCTTTCCCGAATGGTCTCCGCCGGCAAACCGGCGTCGCGCGCCGCCAGAATCAGGCGCACGTTGCGCGCTTCCGCTTCGCTCGCGAGCAGAAAGCCGACGAGCGGAGAAGCGTCGAAATATTCCGTTTGATAGGGGCGCACCGTCTCCATCATGAAGGCATCGAGCAGCGCTTCAAGCGCCGTTGCGCTCTCTGCCGCCGCGATCTTCTCCGCGATCGGCGCAAGTGCCGTTCCTGCAAATGCCGATGCGTCGAGCGCACCGTCGTCGCACGCGGTCAGTGCGTCCGTCGGGACCGTGCCGCCGGGAAGCGCGTTTTCGGGAAACGTCGCTTTCGTCGTGCGCAAACGCGTGACGGCGTTGATCGTGTCCGCCTGTAAAGAGACATACTCTTTGAGCGCGTCGATGTTCGCGCGTTCCGCCGCGTCTTTCCGGTCAAGGAAGCACGCCGCGTCGATCGCGCGGTCGATCCCCGTCGGATCGCCGTCCTCCGCATATTGCGTGACCGCCTGTTCCGCCGCCGCAGCCATATGGGCGGGCATCGCGGAAAAGTCGCCCGTGCGCACCGCGTCCGTCACCGCGTCCGTCGGGACCGTGCCGAGCGGTATCATATAATCCTCGGCGCGAAAACCCGTGCGAAGCGAGCATTTGAGCGCCGCTTTGAGATTATTGCCGTCGTAGACGTAGCGGAGCGCGTCAAAGACCGTCGGATCGTTCACCGCGTCCGACGCGATCGCATACGCCTCGGCAACACGCGCCTCGATCCGTTCGGATTCCGTCGCGCCATCGCCCTTCGGATATCCGAATTCGGAGAGCAACCGCCCCTCCGCGCCTTTTGGCGCGTCGATCAGTTTTCCGTATTGTTCCTGCGTCAGAAGACGGGCTTCCAGCGCATGGATGCGCGCCGCGGCAAAGAGATAATCCGCCGCCGCGGGCGCTGTATTTTGGTTGGTTGGCACGTCTTTCTCCCTCCTTTACGCCTTTGCGGAAAAGAGTGCCTCGGCGACCGAAGGCGCCAGCTCCTCGTAGCGCTCCATGATGAGCTTTTCGGGATCGCAATCGACCTCGATCTCGTCAGAGGAAAGCACAAAGCCCGCGCGCAGATCGCCCTCGACGACCTTGCCGACCGTCACGCCCGCCGCTTTGAGCAGAGCGTCCGCCGACACGGGATGCTGTTTCGGCACCGTCAGCGTCGGCTTCGTATCGCCGAATTCCGCCGCCGCGTTTTGCAGCAGGGGCGCCATGTAGGAAAGGTATTCGTCCTGTCCCATCGTCGTGAAGCGTTCCGCCGCCGTCGCAAACGCGCGACGCACAAGCTCGCTTTTCGACGACGCGAGAATCCCGCGCGTCTGCGCTTCCGCCTTGGAGGACGCCCGTTCCCGTGCGCACGCCGTTTCGGATGCCGCGGTTTTCTTCGCGGCATCCATCGTATTTGTCACCTTCTCGTCGCACTTCGCCGCGATGTCCGCAAGCGTCTGCGCGTGCGCTTCTTTCAGCGCCGCGAGCGCCGCTTCCGCGTCGGCTTCGATGCACGAGAGGATTTTTTCGAGTCCGTCGTTCATGGTCGGCACCGATCAGAACGAGAGAACGAGCAGAATGGAGATCAGGAAGGAAAGGATCGCATACAGCTCGACGAGAGCCGCGGAAATGATCGCTTTACCGACCGCCTCGGGACGTTTGCCCAGCACGGAAATGCCAGCCGCCGCGACGCGTGCCTGCTTCACCGCAGATGCCCAGCCCGCGATCGCGATCGGGAGCGCGGAAACGAGCAGATACATGCCTTGACCGATCGTCAGTTCCACGGGAGCGCCGGAGAAGATCTGGAGCTTCATGACCGCGATCAGAAACGCGATAACGAAGCCGTAAATGCCCTGCGTTGCCGGAAGCGCCTGCAAAACGAGCGCTTTACCGAATTTGTCGGGATCGACGGAAAGCAGTCCCGCCGACGCCTCACTCACCATGCCGACGCCCTTTGCCGAGCCGATGCCGGTGAAAATGACCGCGAGCGCCGCGCCGAGAAGCGCGAGGTTCGTTCCTGTGAAAAGAGTGTTCATAAGTTCGCTGAATGTCATGATAAAGACCTTCCTTTTCTGGTTCTATTTTTCAAATTATTTTTTCTCGTTTATGATATCCGTCAGGAAACGTCCTCGGCGGAAATATCCGTATAGGTGAGCTGCGGGGCGATCGGTCTGAACGGTCTGCCGCCGTCCTCGTAGAATTTGCCGAAGAATTCGACGTATTGCAGTCGGCTCGCGTGGATGAACGCGCTGAGCAAGCCGAGCGCGAGATTCAGCACGTGTCCGAGCACGAAAATCAGCGGGAACAGAATGATCGAAATCCACGACTGCCCGCCGAGCGTCGCCAGCACGTTAAAGACGCTCGCGATGACCGCGGACGAAAGTCCGAGTGCCAGCACGCGGGAATACGACAGCACGTCCGACATGAAGCTGACGATATCGTATAGTCCGAGAATGCCCGAGAAGAGCTTCATAAAGATATTTTTCTGTGCCCTGCCGTGCGTCAGCACGACCATCGCCACGCCGACGAGTGCCATGATCGCGCCGGGCATTCCGATGAGGAAATACAGCCCGAGTCCGATATAGACGACAAACCAGCTTCCGATATCGAAGATCGCCGCAAACACCTCGCCGCGCTTGATCATGCGGATCATATTGATCGCCATGCCGAAGAGCAGATGCACAACGCCGAACGCCAGCGACAAAATGAAGAAGACGATCGGGTCTTCGATCGGATCGAGCAGATGCCACATTCCGCCGAAGTTTTCGATGCCGAGGATCTTCTCCGCGAACTGCGACGGCAGATCGCCGAACCAGCCGTTGAAAAGCACGCCGGTGATCACGCTCGAAACGCCGCAGATCGCAAACATTTTGAGGAAGCGCGCCGTGCCGAGACGCGGCTTGCGCAGCTTCAAAAAGAGCAAACTGCCGATGATGGTGAGCAGTCCGTAGCCGACGTCCGCGGACATCAGTCCGAAGAAAATGGCAAACCACACGCCGGCGACGAGCGTCGGATCGTAGGCGCCGTATTTCGGATACGAATACAGCCCGATGAGACTCTCGAACGGATCAGCAAAGCGGCTGTTTTGAAGCTTGACCGGCACGTTGTCGTCCTCGGAGGGATCGGTCAATTCATACGAGCAGATGAACGGCGAGAGCGCCTTCGAGAGACGCGCTTCCGCTTTCGCGGGCATCCAACCCGTGATGACCACCGTCGTTTCCGTGCGTCCCGTCTGCGCCTGCGCTTCGAGAATCGCGAGGCGCGTCGAAAGCAGGTCCGACGCGATCTCTATTTGGTCACAATGCGCGGCGAGTGCGCGTTTTTCTTCGGTGAGCGCCATGCGCTCTTCCGCGAGCGCCGCAAGCGCCGTTTCTTTTTCCGCGAGCGCCTCTTCGGCAAAGCCCGTTCCCCGCGGGAACCGCATCGCCGTGAATTCCGACGCGGCAAGCGCCGCCTGCACGTCTTTTTCCGTCGAGACGTGGGTGATGACTTCGAGATACCGCGTCTGCGCGTCCTCGGAGATCACACCGAGCGTCACTGCGCCGTCCGATGCCGCCGAAAGTGCGGCGGAAAGCGCGTCCATATCGCATCGCACGGGCACCGTGCCAAACAGCACGCGCGTCTGCTCCGTTCCGTCGAAATCGAGCGAAAGCGAGCATCCCTGCCACGGCGTGAGCGAGCGGATCGACGTTTTACAGCCGGTTTCCTCGCCCGCGAGCTCGGAAAGACGCCGTTCGATCTCCGTCAGCCGGAGCGCCGCCGCGATCGCGTCCTCCGCTTCCGCCGGCAAGGTCGCAAACGCCTCCTTGCGCACGATGGGACGCAGGATCGCGAGCCCGCGTTTCGTTTTCCTGAACGGCGACAGAATCGGGATCGCTTTTTTCAGCGCCGCGAGCTTCTGTTCGAGATCGGCACGCTCCGCAGAAAGGTCCTCATAGGTCAGGTCCTTCGCGGATTCGTCCGTGCTTTTTTCAATCTCCACGCACGCAAGCCACGCAAGCTCGTCCATCACCGCCTTCGCGTCCCGCGAAAGCGCGATGATCGAAAGTTTTTTCATTTGTTGGATCATGATTTGAATATCTCCCGAATGATCTCTTCCGCGACCGCGGGAAGCCGTGATTCCGCATTTGCAGTCAGCGCTTTTGCTTCCATCTCGGCGTTCTTCGCCGCTTCGGCAAGCGTCGCTTCCGCTTCACACGCCGCCTTTGCCGATGCCTCGGCGATCAGACGCTCCGCGTCTTTTTCCGCGGATTCGACCTTCTTTGCGGCTTCCGCGTTTGCCCGTTCGGTATCCTCCCGCTGCCACGCGAGAAGCGCTGCCTTTTTCTCGGCAGACGCCCGCTCGGCAGATTTGATTTTTTCTATGCGCGCATCCAAAAAGATTCACCGCCTTTTGAAATCAAGATTAAAGTCATTATATCATATTCTATATGCGATTGCAAGCGCTTTCGCCAAAAAAGCGGCACACCTTTCGCTCGCGGAGCGGATACACCCGTTCCATTTCTTCCGTTTCGTCCGTTTTTCGGCACTCAATCAGCACAAGCCCGCGTTCGTCAAGGTATCCTTCGAGCGGCCCGCGCGGGAGCTTTGCGTGTGTCAGCGTGCGCGGCGACAGGAGCAGTCCGCTCGCCCGTTCGAAAATCTGCCCGAAGCGATATCGGCGCAGTTCACCCGTTTTGTCCGAAAGGGAAAAAGTCACCAGCGTGCTGAATACGTCCGCGTCCTCCCACGTCAGAGACGCGGAGACCGTCAGCGTCTGCGCGAAAAACGACGCGCGCTCACGCCGCGTCAGCCCCGCAAACGCTTCGGTGCGTTCTTCCGCGAGCCGATCGACGTAATCCGCGAGTGCCGCCGCGAGTTTTCCGTAAAACGCATCCGCGCCGGGGCAGTCCGGCATCCGCACGCGCGCGATGCTCGCGCGCAAGATCGGCACGCCGTGCGTCGCCGCTTCTTTCCGAATCCATTCGATTTCCATCGTCGCCTCCCGTTTTTGATAGTATATTCCGAAACAGGGGAAACGATCACAGAACGAAAAGAAAAGAGAGCCGAAGCTCTCTTTCCGAAATTTTATTGCTCTGTCGTTTCCGGCTCTGCGACGGGTGCCGCTTTCGCTTTTTTATTCAGGAAGCGATACAGCGTGCCGATCAGCATGATGACCGCAAACACGATGATGTAATACAGCGCCTCGATCTTATACGCCGAGATCGCGCACGCGACCATGAAAGCGCAGCAAACAACGCCGACGCCGGGCATCACAAAGCGATTGAACGCGCCGAGCTCTTTGCCCTTCGCCATCAGCATGATAAAGATCGGGATATAGAAGCCGTAAAGCGTGATGATCGGAAGCTCTTCATTTTCCCATGCAATAATCGCCGGCAAAATAGGCTTGCCGCCTCCAATAACTTGTGCAATACCGAGTTGCCACTGGCAAGCCCAGACGATGCAGAGGACGAGGCCGATGATGGCGGAAGCCGTCGGGATATTGGTCTTCGCGTTCACTTTGGAATAGACTTCGGGGCGCGGACCTTCGCCGCGAACCGCAAGAGAATACATATTGCGGCAGCACGCGAGCATCAGTCCGTTCGTCGTGCCGAGACAGGAAATGACGATCAGCACGGACACGATCGTGCCGAAGAGTTTGCTTCCCAGCAGAGTGGAGAACGCCTGAACCGGCAGACCGTCGCCCGCCGCCATGATCTCTTCCGCCGTCAGCGGGCCTGTCAAACCGATGAAATACAGCACGTAGATCGAAACGACGATGACGGCGCCGAGGACCAGCGCAAGTGGCAGATTCTTTTTGGAATCTTTCAGCTCGGAATTGATCGCCGTCGTCAGAATCCAGCCCTCATACGCAAACGCAAACGCTGTCACAGCCGCAAAAATGCCGCCGTTGCCGGTCGCCGCGACCTCGCTCGTGAACGCCGAGATTGTATTGCCGTTGACAAGTCCCGCGATCGTGCCCACGATTGCCATGATCGCGATCGGGATGAGCTTGATCACGGTCGTGCTGACCTGGAACTTGCCCGCGATCTTCGGAGAAAGGAAATTGAGGAAGAAAATGGCGACAAGATAGCCGATGCCGAGCGCAAAGTTGCCCCAGCCGGCGGCCTTCCAACCGAACAGGATGCAGGTATATTGCGCCGAGACCCACGCGAGCGTCGAGGTGATCGTCGGTGTATAAAGCACCGTCATAAACCAACCGACATAGTATCCGTAAGTCGGGCCGCACGTCGCTTCCGCGTAGTCCACGATCCCGTTGACTTTTTCATGTTTCTGTGCGAGAACGGCAAACACATAGGAGCAAATAAACATAATCAGACCGACGATGCCGACGGTCAGGACGGATTTGCCGAGGTTTCCGTTTGTGTTGTTCAGAACTTTGGTTGCCTTGAAGAAAATACCGGAACCGATCACCGTGCCGACGACCATCGCGATCGCCGTGATCAGACCGTATTTTTTAGTCAGTTGATGATCCAAGGGGAATCCCCTCCTTCTGATTCAGAATGAAATAATTATACCATCTTTTTTGCAAATTGCAAGATGTTTTTTGCAAAGGCCGCGGTTTTTTCCGAAAAATGAGGTTTTCTGACCGGTTTCGCCGCTGTCAGCGTTCTCGGTGCCGTCATATACTGCTATCGGAATCAAAATGACGGAAGGGCGGTGTGCCGCCCGACAAATCGGAAAGGAAGCGAACAATGACAGAAAAACCACTATCACAAATGCGCGCCGGAGAATGCGGCGTCGTGACGGCGGTCGCAGAGAGCGAAATGGCGCGTCGCCTGATGGATATCGGGTGTCTCGTCGGGGCGCGGATCGACTTTCTCGGACGGGGACCGTTCGGCGATCCCGCCGCCTATCGCATCTGCGGTGCGGTCATCGCCGTGCGCGATCGGGATGCCGCCGCCGTGCGCGTCGCATTGACCGAATCGAAAGGACCTCTATGAAGAAACAACCTCTCGCCGAAAAGCCGGAATCGGCACGGCGTGTCGCGCTCGCGGGCAATCCCAACGTGGGGAAAAGCACCGTTTTCAACGCGCTCACCGGTCTGCATCAGCGGACGGGCAACTGGACCGGAAAGACCGTCGCCACCGCGGAAGGCGTCGTGCGGCGCGGCAAAGAACGATATCGGCTCATTGACTTGCCGGGCACCTACTCTCTCGCGGCGCATTCCGCCGAGGAGGAGATCGCGCGGAATGCGCTCTGCTTCGGCGATTACGACGCGGTAATCGTCGTTTGCGACGCGACGCGCTTATGCCGCAATCTTCCGCTCCTGTTTCAAGTGACCGAGGTGACGCCGCATGTGCTTCTCTGCGTCAACCTCATCGACGAAGCCGAACGCGCGGGGATTCGCCTCGACCGAGGCGCGCTCGAAGCGGCACTCGGCATTCCCGTCGTCATGACGAGTGCCGGGCGCGGCAGGCGCGGCGGGACCGACGCCATTCTTTCCCGCTTGCCCGAAGCCGCCCGCGCCATGCCGTCGCCACCTCGCTACGGCGAGGTCTTCGAGCGCGCGCTTGCTTTGATCGAGCCGACGCTCAGTGCGCCGTGCGAAAAAAAGTTCTCCCCGCGCTTTGCGGCGATGCAGAGCTTATGCGGAAACGAAGAATTTTGTCAAAAGCTGTCTGCTTTTTTGGATGGCGCATTTGAGAGCGAGTCGTTTCTCTCCGCCAGACGCGAGGCGCAGACGCTCCTCGACGAAGCGGGCATCGACAAAGCCGCGCTCGACGCCGAAATCACGTCCGCACTCTTTCAAAAGGCGGAAGCCGTCGCACAAGCGGTGACGGCTTCCGCCGAGTCAAAGAAGCGCGACGCGGGACTCTCCCGCGCCGATCGGCTTCTGACGAGCCGCACGTTCGGCATCCCCGCGATGCTCGCACTTCTCGCGTTTTTGTTCTGGCTGACCGTCGTCGGCGCAAATGCGCCGTCGGCATGGCTCTCGGCGGGCTTCGACACGCTCGAACCGCGGCTACACGCGCTTTTGCTCCGGCTCGGCGCAGGCACATTTGTTTCCGACCTGCTGACATTCGGGCTTTATCGCGTCGTCGCGTGGGTCGTTTCCGTCATGCTGCCGCCGATGGCGATCTTCTTTCCGCTCTTTACGCTGCTCGAAGACATCGGCTATCTGCCCCGCGTCGCGTTCAATCTCGACGGCGCACTCAGTCGATGCGACGCCTGCGGCAAGCAGGCGCTGACGATGTGCATGGGGCTCGGATGCAACGCCGCGGGCGTCACGGGCGCACGCATCCTCGACGCCAGCCGCGAGCGGCGGCTCGCCATTCTGACGAACAGCTTCATGCCGTGCAACGGGCGCTTCCCCGCCATGATCGCGCTCGCCACCGTCTTTTTCGGGGGAGTGGGCATCGGCGGCGCGGCGCTTGGCGCGCTGACTTGCGCGGCGGCGATTCTTGTCGGCGTCGGCGCGACGCTCCTCGCGTCGAAGCTCTTATCCAAGACACTTTTGCGCGGAGAAAGCACGCCGTTTCTCCTCGAACTGCCGCCGTTCCGCCGCCCGCAGGTCGGAAAAATTCTCATCCGTTCCTTGCTCGACCGCACGGTCTTCGTGCTCGGGCGGGCGATCACCGTCGCGGCGCCGGCAGGCGTCCTCATCTGGCTCCTCGCCAACGTCAGTATCGGCGACATCACGCCCGTCGCCGCCGTCAGCGATTTTCTCGATCCGCTCGGCAGATTGCTCGGGCTGAATGGCGTTATTTTGCTTGCGTTCCTCCTCGGACTGCCCGCGAACGAGATCGTTTTGCCGCTGTGCGTCATGATGATCGGCGCGGGCGGCACGCTCACCGAAATCGGCGATCTGCCGTCGCTCGCTTCCACACTCGCGTCCGCCGGCTGGACGATCGAGACCGCGATCTGTTTTTTGCTCTTTTCACTCATGCACTGGCCGTGCGCTACGACGCTTGCCACCGTGCGTAAGGAGACCGGAAGCATCGGCGATACGCTGATCGCCGCCGCGCTCCCGACCGCGTTCGGCGCGATCGCATGCGGCTTCGTCCACGCGCTTTTTTGCTTTTTCGCATGAAAAAAGCCCCCCTCGCGGGGGGGTTTCTTTTTGCACTTTTTTCTTTGTCTGCGAGAGGAAGCTTTCCGCTTTTCTCGACGGCGAGAAAAACTCGAAAAGAGCCACTCGAATGAAAGTTTGTAAGAACTTCGAACCGTGTGGGCGCTCCGCGCCGGCAGCGCACAAACTGTTCGCGCGTAGCGCCGGAA
>CALEJO010000159.1 GCA_937898155.1 uncultured Clostridia bacterium
CCTTATAACGACGCAGCTCTTCATCAGTCACGCGGAGATCAGGAGCATAATCAGTCTTAAAACGATCTTTAACCACGCGTCCATCAGGATCAGTCCAGGAATAATCATTATCAGCCCAATTTGTAAAATTAAGCTCACTTACAAAACCGGTATATTTAGCGCCAGAAAAAGCGTGAGAGTCATATCTTTTAACACACAAACGCTTATAGCCAAGCCAACCGAAATAGTACTCAGCTCGTTTATCGGCGTCGTGCTGCACATCATTGACATTCTGCACCTGATCTTCGGCAAGCATCAATTCCTTTACATCAACTTTGTAAAACGGAGTAATTCCAAGCCAACGCCGAAAATGAGTTAACCAATAAACAGAACCAAGACGAGACCTAATATTAATATTGATTGAACCGCTTCTCTGTTCAGTCATATACACCCGACACATATCATGGCATTTATCACCGTAAAAATGACGAAAAAAACGGATAAAAACTTCAAGACACTCATAATCGTCAATCACGTTTCTCGTGATTATGTTGGGGTCATTAAAACTATACTGATTAGCAGATAAGCCAATTTCATCATAAAACAACAAGGGACAACAATCCGAGGGCAAAGGGGTCCGGAGCAAAAGCATGTCACGCGTTAAAACGTCAGCCCAGACTTTACGCGTGACCCTATAGGGGATCGTGGAATAGACACGCGGGGGGACGCTAATATATGTCCCAAGCAGACGATGCAGAGGATGTTTTCGCCGACGATACCAGCGCATACACTTACGATACTGACGGCGTAGCTCCTTAGAGCTCAACAAACTCTTACCGGAGCCAAGTTCACCAGAACGAAGCTTTAACACGCTTGGACGATCTTTTTTCGATCGCCAAACCTGCAAAAAAAGAAAAACGAGTAAAACAATCAAAGCCAACAAAAGTATATATTTTATATCAGAAAAGCTCAATTTTTACCTCCAATAAGATCCGATCGGATCTAAACACTTTGATTTTCGGTTGGGCGATGCCACCTAAAGTGGCAATCGCCCCAACCACCGAAAATCAAAAATGAGTTCCGACACCGTCGTGAACATGGGCAAATCCCTCCGAATCTATATACATAGGAACAAAACCATAAGTTAAAACTAAGTCACCTACATATTTTGCTTCATTGGAATCATGGAACATTAAAAAAGGGTAATAATCATCTAATGATTCGTTCGAATTGTGATACGAAATAGTGTTTTTCATCCGAACAATTAGTTGTTCGGATGAATCAAGAAAATCAAACCCAAACAATTTCACGTCTAAAACCTGCGCATCATCGACGGAAGAGAAAACAATTTCATAGGAATGGTTTAACCGATAGCTCGATTCTAAAACAGCGTATGCAGAAATATTGCGCTTCATGTTTAGGAAACTTTCGTCAAAAAAATATAAGAAATAAGCATCACCGAAGCCAAAATCAGGGAAAAAGTCTCCGAAAACTTTTGATGCACCGTTTGCTATACTGCGAATCGGTCTAAGAATCGAACCGCCTACCGAAAATACGTCATTTGAATATGTGGCGAGACCAGCAGAGATCAACAATCCTAAAATCAGAAACACAGCTAAAAGCCCACGCATTAGACCACCACCTTGAATACCATGACCGCTACGAAAATAATGGATAGAGTTATCAAGACCGAGCTAAGAGACAAGCCGCCAACCGACGATTGGTTGATAAATGAAGAAAACGCGGTATAGAAGCCCTCCCACATACTATTAATAACCACTTTTAACGATTGAGTGTCTTTAATCCCTTGTTGGTATCCATCCTCGTATAAATTGTCAAGAGGAATCAAACGAGCGTATATAACCTCGTTTGAAAACAATGGATCGCCCGAACGGACGGGATCGGTAAATTGCTGATCATAATACCAACCGACAAAAACGGAATCGGAATATTGCAATGTTGGCAAGCTTGCCGGAATCATCGTTAGATCATCAATCACCCGTATTGTTGTATCTCCGTTCTTGAATGTAAGGGAATATTTGACGACGGTCCAGCGAGCAACCAACACAACATTTCCGGAAATCACGTCTCCAGGGTTAGCAATCTCATTATTATGCTGATAGACCCAAGCATAAAACCGAGAGCCAACCTTAACCGGCTCGGGGAGTGGATTAGGCAAAACAGTAATACCGGTCAAGCTCGAAACAGACGAACCGCCGGCACTGTCAAAGCTCACTGAATAGCCGACACCCTGTCCAATCCATTTAGCGTGAAGGACCATACCAGGAGTATAAATATCTCCAGCACGATATTCCACGGTGAAAGTCTGATTCCACCAACCATCAAATATATAGCCGGAACGGGTAGGAATAGGAAGTTCTGGCAAGGTATCGCCGACAACCACGATCGACGAGACCGGCTCACCGCCAGGGTTGGAAAAATACACAACGTTTCCGACGTCTTGAGAACTAAGATAGATAGACCAATATGGAGAAGCATCATCAAGCTCAAAAACGTAAGTATAACCCACGGTCGAAATATTCTTATACGTTCCAGTATGTCCAGAGGGGTCAGGAAAATTGAAAAGTTCAATCGTAGACTCGAACGACTCACCGCCAGGGGCATAGACGGAAACTTCATTCCAAAGATTGCTATAATCACCATAGCCCGTGCTTATATAATACACACCATCAGAACCAAGCCGAACACCTACTTGACCAGTCCAGGGAAGAAACGTTTGATAGCCGCCAGCTGTCCAGATATGAACGCCAGGTTGGGACGAATCAAAATCGCCATCCACAGCCAGAACAGGAGCAGAAACGGCAAAAACCAAAACAACAACGGCAAGAATAGCTAAAAATCGCTTAGTCATGTCCGAACACCCCCATCAAAATCAACAATGCCGGCGAGATAATAACAAGAGTCCGCGGAAAGCTCTTGATCCTGGATGATGTTAAAATACGCCTTGCCGTAATCGCGGCAAAACGCTCCATCATCGCCTATATAAAGTGGACGAGAACCTAAACCGCGAGATGAAAGCTTAGCCGTAATCGTGTGCAATCCCTCGACAAAAATTGTATCGGTATAACGATCGCCCGAAGAACTATTTTCGGGCGTCGTTATAATGCTTGAATTGCCGGAGCTAAACCAAAGATCACCGGCAAAAATGCCGATAGTTGGAACAGATAAACCGTAATAACGATACACGTAAATATCAGCCAAAGGGCGAAAATACGTTTCCCAAAAAAAATTTTCTCCGTTAAAAGAAACAACGTGATCAACTTGTAAAAGATGTTCTTCGGAAATAGTATCAAACCCACAAATTGAATCAGTCCAACAAATCAAAAAAGACGAGCATGATCCCTCGGTCTTCGCAAAATTGCCATCAGCATAAAACCGAATATTTTGACTAACACCGGTTTTAACGCCATTTCTATCATGGTTTCCGCCAGTAAAAACCGGATCGCGTTCAGCTACAGGCAATTCCGCGCGACAAAATTCAACCGGACTAAACCAATCAGAGCCAGAAACAAACACATCATCTCCATCAAAAGACACTGCCTTAAAGTCAAACATATCATTAGCACCGGTCTTTCCGAGCATAACCAAAACATCCTGACCATTCTTGCGATAATTCAAGGTGCAAGAATAATCATCTGTTGTATAATATATCGACCCCATATTATTTGCCTCCACATTTTTATCGATTTTAATGACAGGAGAAATAGTAATCCAAAGCGTCAATAAGACAAGCGCAAGAAAAACGATATCGGCGATCCGAAGCGCCTTGTCTGCTTTACACAAGACGAAAATAAAACGAACGAACAAAAAATAAACAAGGAAAAGGAGCGAAACGGCGACAAGTGAATTAATAATCACGTCGGGGATATACCCTGTCAGATCGCCGAAAAAGCTCGACAAAGAATCAAAAATAGAACTCATATTCAAAACCTCGAAACCTTGAAAAAAATTGAGAGGGCTAAAATGCCCTCTCAAACCTTTTGAATGATTTTTCGGGCTATGCCAATTGCAAAGCTCGCACCAAGCAAAATCAACGAAACCGTAGCAAAAGTGGTAGGACCACCATCAGGCGCCAAGAAAAGCGATTCGAAATAATGAGCAACGCCATTTCCTAAGCCGCCGATTAAACCATTGAATCCACCAACGATACCAGCAATGACATTAGCCGGCAAATTAGGCGGTTCATACCAGGCACCGTCATAATTGGCACAGTTCTCTGCCAAAAAAGAATATAACGTAGAATCGACATCAACAACAAAATTGTCAAAGACGATCACTTTGCCCTGGAAAAAGATGCCGCCGGCGTTAGATGGGTTATATAAATTTGCCCATCCGGAATTAGGGTTATTATCAATATAGACACGCCAGCATCCCGTGGATTCTTCGAACCCGAAACCGGTCATCGTATTAGGATTGCCGGTATAAGTAAATCCGCCGGAAATGCCGAAAGTGCGTTCAGTAAAAACGCTAAAATCGGGATGATCCACAAACGTATATTCGCCATCAAAAGTCCATGTAGTTGCCGCAGACGCTGGAATAGAGAAAAGAATCACCGTCATTAAAACAACGACGGAAAGAGACGCCACGCGCCTAAAAAGCCGTTGTTTTTTTAACACAGTCAACCCGCCTTTCGAATCACCCAACGACCGATACCAAAAGCCGCGCCGACACCCATAAGAATCAAAGAAACTTCTGAAAAAGTGGAAAGCTCGTTAGTATACGTGACGACGCCCTCAACGACAGTGCTCTTGAGGAAAATAGATTGGAAAAAATCGGCGACACCAGAACCGAAGCCGGTAAGAATACCATTAAAACCACCAGTAATTGCTTGCACAAAATTGGAAATCAAGTTAAATCACCTCATAAAATAAATTTATCTAACAGACGCCGCGCGAAACGCCAGAAAGATCAACAAACACGAATAACGCTGACAGACCCAAAACGATTATAACTGACCTCGATTAAATCACCAACTTGAATAATGTCAACACCAAGTTCATCAACTTTGCGTGAACTCAAAGAAATTTTTTCGGTTTCTAAACCTTCTCCCTTGCCTTCTGGAATCTCCGAACCCAAATAAAGAGAAAGACCAGCAACCTTAATTCCGTCCTTATCCGTAAATGAATAAGGTCTAATGCCAAGAACTTTTTGCATAAAAAATACCTCTTTTCTTTTTTTATAGATACCGCTTTAGCGGATACCATCATTTATATAAATCTTTACACCATTGATCCATAGTCTTGAAAAGCTCGTCAGTATCAAAATTAAAGATCAATCCACCTTTTTTGTCACTAAGAATCGCGCTTTGATCCACAACAATTCCCTGCTCGTCCATCTTATATGCAAAACTACGCAATCGCCTATAAGCTCTTGTCCGATCCTCAGCCGGATATGATTCCGGGTGAGACAACTGGCGCAGAAGCGCACACAAAGCATTTAGGAATTGATGCAAGCCAAATTTGCCGATATACAAAGCAACTTGTGAAAAAACACGTTTCGGCACGTCCTCGATATTCGAGGGCTGATACGAGGGGAAATAGAAATTTTATATAATAAAGGGAAGCGAAAAAAGCGTGTGCAGGCGGTATTTTTCCGGTTTTGGCGCTTTTTTCCTATTTTGACCGAAAAAATACTCCTGTATTTCCCAATAGAAAAATCTCGAACGATGAAATCATCATTCGGGACGTTTCTATTTGTTTTTATAATGGTGTCTGTCGTGCACGAACATATGCTTTTCCAAAAACGCGTAAATGGATTCTCCGCGCGGCAAAAGCAGAATGTCCTCTTTGCTGAACGTCCGCATGAGGAATAATAATACAAAATAAAATAGGACAGTCGCCGCAATGGCGGTCAGCGTTGCCAGATTCGGATGCGCCGCTTTCGCGATGGCTTGATAGACGATCATGGCGAAGACGCTGGCGATCGCCGAGGACGCGAGCGGCTTTCCGAAATTTTTGAGGAAGCCGAACGGAATTCCGACGTAGCGGATGACGAACGCGAAATTGATCGCCGCCATGGCGAAGTATCCGGCGAGCGTGCCGATCGGCGCGCCGTAGATGCCGACCTTCGGATTCGTGACGAGAATCACATTCAAAAGGAGCTTCCCCGCGATGCCGCCGAACATGGAGATGATCGGCTTTTGCTGTAATTTGTGCGCCTGCAAAATCGACGTCGTGATCGTCAGAATCGCCGTGAAAAAGACCGAAAGTGCCAAAATCGAAAGAAGCGGCGCCGCCTGCTCGACGGAGTCCTTATTTTTGAATAAAAGCATCAGAATCGGCCTTGCCAAAACGGACATCCCGAGCGCGCTCGGGATCGACAAAATGGCGGCAAATTTGAGGCAAGAACCCATAACATACTGTGCAGCGCTGACTTTTTTGGCTTTTTCCTCTTCATTTTCGGCGCTTTTGATCGCCCGAAGCGCCGCCGTGAGCGCCGGCGTCAACGAGGACGCGATCGGCGTGATCAGCGCCGACGGCAGATGCGAAAGCGTCACCGCGAGCGTGCTGTAATTGCCGTAGGCGCTCTCCGCGACCTCCTCGGAGGTATATGTTTTCATGCAGTTGATAATGGAAAACGCGTCGATAATGCCCGTCAGATTGAGCGCCACGGCGCTGATCGTGATCGGGAGCGCAATTTTGATCAGTTGACGGAAAATCGCGCGATTCGAGTCGGTTTTCGGGTTCAGAATCGCCACATTCGATTCGAGATGCTCGTCATATCGGCGAATGCACTTCGTGACGATCAAAAAGACCATTCCGACCGCCACACCGATCGTAATGCCCGCGATCGCATACGCGGCGGCAACTTCGATGCTCTCTCCGCGCGAAATCGCGTATTTGGCGAGCGCGATGCCGATCGCGAACTTCCCGATCGCCTCCGTGATTTCGCTGACCGCAGTCGGGACCATGTTCTGATGCCCCTGAAAATACCCGCGGATCGCGCTGGACATACAGATGAAAAAGAGCGTCGGCGAGATGGCGATGATGCAGAGATACGACGCCTCGCTCCCCATCATGGCGGCGAGTTTTTTGGCAAAAAAGAACATCACGGACGTGCCGATCACGCCGAGAACGAAGAAGACGGAAAGCGCAATTTGGAAGATGCGTGCCACTCTTTTCTTGCGTGCCGCGTCCAGCGGCGTGTCGGAGATCATGATCGTCACCGCGTTCGGAAGCCCCGCCGTCGCAACCAAATATAAGGTTGTGAAAATATTATACGCAATATTGAAATAACTCATTCCCATATCGCCCAGCTCCGCGTGTAGCGGAATCTTGCAGAGCAATCCGAGAAGTTTTACGACAATATTGGAAATCGTAAGCACGATGACGCCGGAGATCAGACGCGGCGCTTGTTTTCTGCTTTCCAAACCAGTTCCCCGTTTCCTTTGGTCGTTATTTTCATTGTTATTTTAATCGAAATACGTCCGAATCACTTCTTTGAAATCTGCCTTGACTTTCTCGTAATCGAGCGTCAGGAATTCTCCGTTTTCATAAAGAATTTTGCCATCCACCATATTCATACGGATGCAAGTGGAATCCGCACCGTAAAGGAAGGTATCGCAAATCTGATAGACCGGAAGTGCCGGAATATCGTCGAGGTCGATCATGACGAGATCGGCTTTGGCGCCGACCGCGATTTTTCCGCAATCGTCTCTTCCCTGCGCCTTGGCACCGTTGACCGTCAAAAGCGGGATGAAATCGCTTGCTTTCATCATCTCGGTATTGCCGGAAATGCCTTTTTGCAAAATCGCGGCAAGATACGCCTCGCGCCAGATGTTGATTTGGTTATTGGACGAAGGGCCGTCGGTGCCGAGCGTGACGTTGACGCCTGCCGCGATCGTTTCCGCGAGCGGCATGACGCCCGAGCCGAGCTTCA
>CALEJO010000160.1 GCA_937898155.1 uncultured Clostridia bacterium
ATGATCCGCGGCGGCTTCGATGTCGGCAAGATCATCACGCACCGCTACGACGTGCGCGACTTCGAAAAGGGCTTTGAAGCGATGAACAGCGGCAATTCCGGCAAGGTCATTCTCGACTGGACGAAGTTGCACTAAGAAAAAGAGAGGGCAGAATCATGACACAAAAAGAAGCGTTGAATTTTTATCATGAGCAGGTAGAACAGATCAAAGCGGACGGGCTTTTCAAGGGAGAGCGCGTCATCGCGTCGCCGCAGAGCGCGAAGATCGTCGCGGGAGACGGCGAAAAAATGATCAATATGTGCGCCAATAACTATCTCGGCCTGGCGGACAGCAAGGACCTCATCGAAGCGGCAAAGAGCGTTTACGGCAGACGCGGCTACGGTTGCGCGTCCGTGCGTTTCATCTGCGGCACGCTGGATATTCATAAAGAGCTCGAAGCGAAGATCTCGAAGTTCCTCGGCACCGAGGATACGATCCTCTATTCCTCCTGCTTCGACGCCAACGGCGGTCTCTTTGAGACGATCCTCGGCGCGGAGGACGCGATCATCTCGGACGAACTGAACCACGCGAGCATCATCGACGGCGTGCGCCTTTGCAAGGCGGTGCGCTATCGCTATAAAAATAACGATATGGCAGATCTCGAAGCCAAGCTGAAAGAAGCGGACGCGGCAGGCGCACGCATCAAAATGATCGCCACCGACGGCGTTTTCTCGATGGACGGCATCATCGCCAACCTGAAAGGCATCTGCGATCTCGCGGACCGATATCACGCGCTCGTCATGGTGGATGACAGCCATGCGACCGGCTTCGTCGGCGCGCACGGCAAGGGCACCGCGGAATACTGCGGCGTCGAGGGCAGAGTGGACGTTGTCACCTCGACGTTCGGCAAGGCGCTCGGCGGCGCGTCCGGCGGCTTTACCTCCGGCAGAAAAGAGATCATCGACCTGCTCCGTCAGCGGAGCCGTCCGTATCTGTTCTCGAACTCCGTTGCACCCGCGATCGTCGCCGCGACGTCGAAGCTGATCGATATGCTCAGCGAAACGACCGCTCTGCGCGACAAGCTCGAAGAGAACACAAAATATTACCGCGCGCTTCTCAAAGAAGCGAAATTCGATATCATCGACAGCGTGCATCCGATCGTGCCGATCATGCTCTACGACGAGCGGACAGCGGGCGAAATGGCGCGCCGCATGATGGAAAAGGGCGTTTACGTCGTTGCGTTCTCGTATCCCGTCGTGCCGAAGGGCAAGGCAAGAATCCGCACGCAGGTCTCTGCGGCGCACACGAAGGAAGACCTTGACTATATCGTCAAGTGCTTCAAAGAAGTCCGGGAAGAAATGAACCGTTGACCGGCATCAGGGCGACCGCTTTGGCGGGCGCCCTGTTTTGAAATCCAAAACGGAGGAAACTTCAAATGACTAAGGAAACGAAACGGACGCTTCTCGCGGCACTGCTACTTGCCGCGTTCGTCGTCTTTACGGTGCTGACGCTGACGGTGGACGTGCGTCCCGTCGGGCCGGAGGGCTCGTCGGTCGGCTTTGCCGCGCTCAACACCTCGTTTGCCGAGGCGGTCGGCTATTCCGAAACGTGGGAAACGGTGACGGATCTGCTCGGCTATCTCGCGCTCGGCGTGGTCGCGTTTTTCGCGGCGGTGGGCGCGGTTCGGCTTCTTCGCACGAAGAGCTTTCGCGGCGTCGGCGCGGATATCTATGCGCTCGGCGGGTTTTATCTTGTCGTCGGCGCGGTTTACGTGCTGTTTGAAAAGCTGGCGCTCAACTTCCGCCCTGTGATTCTGGACGAGGGGCTCGAAGCGTCGTATCCGTCTTCGCATACGATTTTGACCGTTTGCGTCATGCTGACGGCGGCGATCACGGCGCGTCGGCTGTGGGGCGAAAAGAAGACGCTTTGCGCCGTCATCACGGCGGCGGCACTTCTCGTGATGGGCGTGACGGTCGTGGGCAGATTGCTTTCCGGCGTGCATTGGCTGACCGATATCATCGGCGGCGTGCTGATCAGCGCGGCGCTTATCGTCGGCTTTGCGGCGGTGTGCGCGATCCTCGATCGGAGAAACGAACATGAGACAAACAGTTGCGGCGAAGGATAAATATTTTGAAATGACGGAAACGCCGATCCCGCAACTGATCGGCAAGCTGGCGACGCCGACGGTGATCTCCATGCTGATCACGGCACTCTATAATATGGTGGACACCTATTATGTGGGCAAGCTGAACAGCACGGCGGCGACGGCGGCGGTGGGCGCGGCGTTTTCCTTTATGTCGCTGATCCAGGCGTTCGGATTCTTTTTCGGACACGGATCGGGCAATTTCATCTCCCGCAAGCTCGGCGCGCGGGAGACGGACGAAGCGGAAACGATGGCGGCGAACGGCTTTTTCCTCGCGCTGATCTTCGGCTTCGTGCTAATGGCGGTGGGGCTGATCTTTCTGACGCCGATCTCGCGCCTGCTCGGCGGGATGTCCGACGAGGTCGGCGAGGTCGATTCGCTTCTGCCGTTCATGGAAGACTATCTCTTTTATATCGTGATCGGCGCGCCGTATATGACGGCATCGCTCGTTTTGAACAATCAGCTCCGCTTCCAGGGCAACGCCTTTTACGCGATGCTCGGCATCACGTCGGGCGCAATTCTGAACGTGGCGCTCGATCCGCTTTTGATGTTCGCACTCGACATGGGCGTCGCGGGCGCGGCGCTCGCCACGATCATCAGTCAATTCGTCAGCTTCACGGCGCTGTATATCGGCGTTTGGCGGAGCGGAAACGTGAAGATCCGCTTGAAAAATTTCCGCCCGACGTGGCGGTATCTCGTCGAGATCGCGCGCGGCGGCTTTCCGTCGTTGTGCCGACAGGGACTCGCGAGCGTGGCGATGCTGTATCTGAACTACACGGCATCGCTGATCGGCTCCGCCAGTGAATACGGCAGGGAAGCTACGATGGCGGGCGTGTCGGTGACGACGCGCGTCATGCAGTTTGCCAACTCCGCGTTGATCGGCTTCGGACAGGGCTTTCAGCCGGTCTGCGGCTTCAATTACGGCGCGAAAAAGTATGACCGTGTGCGGAGCGCGTTCCGCTTCTGCCTGATCCTCTCCGCGTCGAGTTTGCTTGTGGTGGCGATCCCGCTGATCGTATTCGCGCCCTCGATGATCGCGCTGTTCCGCGATGATCCGATGGTGATCGCGACCGGCACGATCTGCCTGCGCAGTCAATGTCTGATCCTGCCGCTCAACGCGTGGGTGACGCTTTCCAATATGATGTTGCAGGCGACGGGGTGTGCCGGCTCGGCGTCGCTCCTCGCTTCGGCGAGACAGGGGCTTTTCTTTATTCCCGTTCTTTTTGTGGCGTCGCGTCTGCTCGGCGTCGTCGGGATTCAACTCACGCAGGCGATCTCCGATCTGTTTTCATTCGCTCTGGCGGTGCCGCTCGCGCTTTCGTTCTTCCGAAAAATGAAAGCGGCGGGGGAGACGGTGTCGGAACTTACATAGGACTTATCAAGATTTTACTTGCCGGATGTGCGATTCCGATGCAAAACGGAAACGCCTTCCAAATCGGGAAAGGATTGTTTCTTGCGGTCGTTTTCGGGAAAGGGTATAATGGATTTAACCAATCTGTTATGAAAGAAGGAACCTTTCCATGAAACGAAACCGAGTCGGATACGGCGTCTGTTTTTTCCTTGCGGCGCTTGCGTTTTTGATCGCGCTTTGCGCTTGCGGCGAGCCGTCGGTCCCGCCGCAGGAGAGCACCCGCCGGTCGATCCTCACGGCATCCGCGCGCGTGAGCGAATCGACGTGCCAAACCGAATCAGAAGCGACGTCGCCGCCCGAAACGGCGGCGGAGACGACCGCCGTGACGCTCCCGCGAACGGAAACGACGACGAGCGAGGAAACGACCGCTATGCCGATATTGCAGACGGCGGCAACGACCTCCTTTTCGGAAACGACCGCGACCTCGCAAACGGAAGTGATCGAGATCGTGACCGAGGAACGCTTTGAAAACATCCCGTTCCGCACGCTGTATTTGTCCGGCGACTCGCTGTATGCGGATGAAAGCGTCATTTTGTGTGAGGGAAATGCGGGATGTCGGCGCGTGTTGACGTATATCACCTATCGAAACGGGGAAGAGATCGCCCGCGAATGCGAGGAGGAGATCCTCTATCCCCCGACGGACGAGGTGCTGCGATTCGGCACGCTGGAACCTTACGAGGAACGGACGGAGACGGTGCTTCTCGAAATTTTGCCGTTTTCGACGGAGGAAATCCCCGATCCCGACGCGTTCGATGACGAGCGCGTTTTGCTCCGCGAGGGCGAGGACGGTTTTGTGACGGAGTCGGTTTGCGTGCGCTATTACCACGGAAAAGAAGTGAGCCGCATGCGCCTTTCTTTGCAGACGACGGCGCCGATTTCGGCGCAGATCCTCGTCGGGCAAAAGCCGGCGCACACGGAAAAGACAGAGGTCAAAATCGAAAACATCGTCCCGTTTCGCACGGTTTACGAAAGCGATCCGACGCGATATGAGGGCGACATGTCCCGCGTCTCTGCGGGGCGGGACGGATATACGGAAAATACATATCTCATCACCTATTATCACGGCGAAAAAGAGAGCGTGACGCTGCAAAAAAGCGTCGTTGTCGCGCCGAAGAGCGAAGTGATCCGCGTCGGCGTGAAGAAAAAAGAGGAGACGTTCCGGATGCCGTTTTTGTCGGCGGCGGAGGGCGGCGCATCTTATTCCGTCACGCAGTATTACGGCGGCGCGAACAGCCACGGCGGCATCGACTTCGGTGTTTTTTATGGCGCGCCGATCGTCGCCGCGATGAGCGGGACGGTCGTTTACGCTTATCAGAGCGGCTCGCTCCCGCAAAGCGATCTGCGCTGGACCTACGGCACATTCGTCGTGATCGAACACGAAAACGGCACCCGCACCTATTACGCGCATCTGAAAAGCCGCACCGTTTCGGTCGGCGACACGGTCGCGCAGGGGCAGGTGATCGGATACAGCGGCAATACGGGGCGCGTTTCTCCCGCGCCGACCAAAGCGAATCCGCTCGCGGGCACGCATCTGCATTTTGAGATTCGCGTATGGAACGGCTCGACGTATGTCAAAACCGATCCGCGACCGTATTTGCCCTTTTAATTTGAAAATCAAAAAACTACCGGAAAGGCGAGGTTTTTTCTATGGAAGAATACAAGTGGTACGGACAGTTCAACGAGGACGATTCTTATACGGTGACGGAGCCGGAAACGCCGCGTCATTGGTATAACTATTTCTTCAACGACGAATACGTTTCGTTCGCGTCGCAGGTCGGCTTCGGCGAGGGGCTCGCGCAGGACGATATGGGGCGGCGGATTCAGCTTCTCTCGAATCGAAACGTGTTCCTCTCCGACGGCGAAAAATCGTGGAGCTTGTTCGGCTTGCCGATCGACTACGGCTATACGGACTTCGCGTGCCGTCACGGGCGCGGATTCAGCACGATCTCGCTTTGCTATGACGGCATTGCGAGCGATGTGCGCATCTTCGTGCCGAACGAGGGACGCCGCGAGCTTTGGAGCGTCACGCTGACGAACAAGGGAGCTGAGCCGCGCACGTTGAACCTCATTTCTTACGGCAAGACCGAGCTGGACGGCACCTATCGTCCGCAGGGCTATAACCTCGGCACGGGCGGCTTCCTGCAAGACAAGCAGGCGGTGTGGGGACGCGATTTCCATCCGCTCTGGTCGGTGAAAAACCGCCCGATTTGGGTTTACATGACCTCGTCCGCCGCGGTCACGGGCTACGACAGCCGCCGCAATGCGTTCATCGGCCCATACGGCGACGAACAGCATCCCGTCGCGCTTCGCAAGGGGAATTCCTGCACGAATAGCGACTGTAATTCCGAAAAACTCTGTCTCGCTCTGCAAAATACCGTTTCTCTCGCCGCGGGGGAGAGCGTGACGGTGCATTATCAGCTCGGCATCGTGCTCGACCTTTCGGAGATCGCTTCGCCGACGGCGGCGAGCGTCGCGGCGGATTTTGACGCGATGACGAAAAAATACGCCGACGTGCTTTCGGGCGTGTCGATCGAAACGCCGTGGGTGAATTTCGATCATCTGATCAACGGATGGATGACCTACGCGGCGGATATGGGCTCCCGTTGGGCGCGCGTGCGCCACAACGGCTACCGCGATATGACGAGCGACACCGAATGTCTCGCGGCGGTCAATCCGAGGCTCGCGTGGGAGCGCATCAAACGCGTGCTGTCGTATCAGTATAGCAGCGGCTATGCGCCCCGCACGATCATCGACGGCGGCATCCGCGACCGCAATTTCTCCGACAACACCGTGTGGATGACGTTCGCCGTCAATACGATCATCAAAGAGCTCGGCGATCCGTCGCTCTTGAATGAAACGGTCAAATTCAACGATACGGCGGAGGCGTTCCCCGTCTATGAGCATCTGAAACGCTCGGTTGATTTTCTCTACAACTTTCAAGGGCTTTACGGGCTGATCCGCATTTGGGGCGGCGACTGGAACGACTGCGTGAACTTCGCCGGCATCAAGGGCAAGGGCGTTTCCGTCTGGCTGTCGATCGCGTGGTGCCGTGCCGCGTCTAAATTCGCGGAGCTGGCGCGTCTTGTCGGCAAGGATGAGGACGCGGCGCTCGCGGAGAGCCGCAGAGCCGAAATGATCGACCGCATCGAGAAACACGGCTTCGACGAAAAGGGCGGCTATTACATTTACGCCCGCACCGACGACGATATCATCATGGGCAGCTCGGACTGCGATGAGGGCAAGATTTTCCTCATTTGCCAGCTGTGGGCGGTGATGGCGGGACTGCCGCGCGCCGAACAGGCGATGGCGCGCGCCGAGGAGTTGCTTGAAATCCCGCTCGGCATCCGTCTCGCGTATCCCGCGTTCTCCTATCAGCGCGATTATATCGGCTCGATGGCGGAAAAAGCGCCCGGCGTGCAGGATAACGGCGGCATTTATCTGCATCCGTCGGCGTGGAAGTTGGCGGTGGACAGCATTCAGCACCGTCCCGACCTCGTGGAGGAGGGGCTTCGCAAAATGCTCCCGTTCGATACGACCTACGCCATCAAATGCGGCGAGCCCTACGCGATGTTCAATTCCTATTTCGCGCCGGAGACGGGCTACCGCGAAGGCACCCCGGGACAGAGCTGGCGCACCGCGTCGAGCTCGTGGATGCTGAAAAGCGTCGTCGAATACGTCTTCGGACTGCACGCGGAGATCGAAGGGCTCCGTCTCGATCCGTGCCTGCCGCTCTCGTGGAAGGAGTCGCGCATCCGCAAGGTCTTCCGCGGTTGCACCTACGAGATCACCTATCTCGGCGACGGCGCGGGCTCGGACGTGCTCGGTGTGACGGTCAACGGAAAAGCCGTTTCGGGCACCGTGATCGCGCCGAAAGCGGGCGAGACGCTCCGCGTCGAAGTGAAGCTCGGCAAGAAATAACATCACGAAAGCGGGAAGCGTCAGGTTTCCCGCTTTTTCATGAAATAATCCTTGCATATTTCCGTGAGGTCGAAGACATCGGCCGCCATGAAGATGCATAACGGGACAGACAGAATTGCGATTATGGGGATGAAACAGTCATTGACAAGGTCAAAGAACCAGGTCACCTTGAAGTTTTCGCCCTTCCTGGCTCCGTATGGGAGTTTCTTCGAAAGTTTTTTCTCTTCATATTTTTCGAGAAGCTCGTGGATGGCGACGATGGTCTCTATGGCGGCCATCTGGAAGAGCCACCACATCAGGACCTCGATTCCGAGAAGGACATATCCTATCCAGGCTGTCACTGTCGCGACGACGAGGATGGCCACTGTCAGCCAGCGTGTGTACTGGTTGATCTTGCGGCGTCCGCTCTCGCCCTCGCGCTGCATCTTCTGG
>CALEJO010000161.1 GCA_937898155.1 uncultured Clostridia bacterium
GGGATTTGAGCGGAGACATCTCCGTCGAAGGCGACTGCGACGGCATCTCCTGCGAGGGGGATTTGAGCGGAGATATTTCCGTCAAGGGCGACAACGCCGTGATCCAAATCGGCGGCGACGCAGACGGCACGCAAACGATCCAAAACAAATAAAGAATATATTCGATAAATATCGAATCATTTTTCGGAAAATCTCTTGCAAAGTAAGCAAATCGGGCATATAATACTCTCGTTTGCAACTCTTTGCAGGAGATTTTTTATATGGAAAACACGATCACTCCCACCGAACGGGAAAAACGCGGATTCGGCAAAGCCGTCGTCGGATTTCTCAAACAAAACATCGTTTTGTGCATCGCGATCGTCGCGGCGATCGTCACGTCGATCCTCGTGCCGCCCGACGCGGAATACCTCGGCTATTTCGATTTCAAAACGCTGACGTGCCTATTTTGCACGCTGGCGTGCATCTGCGCCTTGCGCAACATCAAATTCTTCGTCACGTTGGCGCATCGGCTGATCCGCCTTTGCAAAAATGCGCGGCTCTGCGTGCTGACGCTCGTCTATATCACGTTCATCGGCTCGATGTTCCTCGCAAACGATATGGCGCTACTGACATTTTTGCCGCTCGGCTATCTCGTGCTGACGACGACCGAAAAGGAAAAATATATGGCGTTCACGTTCATCATGCAGAACGTCGCCGCCAACCTCGGCGGAATGCTGACGCCGTTCGGCAATCCGCAAAACCTCTACATCTATTCCAAATTTGAAATTCCAACGGGCGAATTCATGGGCATCATGCTTTTGCCGTTCGCCGTCGCCATCGCGGTCATCACCGCGCTCTGTCTCCTTTGCGTCAAACGCGAGCCGCTCGAACTGCACGAGCCGGATGTCAGAATCCCGCCGCTCCGCGCCGCCGCGTATCTCGCTTTGTTTGCGCTTTCCGTCGTGATCGTCTTTCGTCTGATCCCCTATCAGATCGGGCTCTGCGTCGTGCCCGTGGTGCTCTTTTTCCTCGACAAAAAGGCGCTCGCGAAGGTCGATTATCCGCTTCTTTTCACGTTTTGCGCGTTCTTCGTCTTTTCCGGCAATATGTCGCGCATCCCGCTCGTGCGCGAGCTTTTCGAGAAATTGCTCTCTTATAACACCCTGCTCGTCACCGCCGGCTCGTGCCAAATCATCAGCAATGTGCCGACCGCGGTGCTTCTCTCGCAGTTTACGAAAAATTATCGCGAGCTTTTGCTCGGCGTCAATATCGGCGGCGTCGGCACGCTCATTTCGTCGCTCGCGAGTCTCATCACGTTCCGCGAATATACCAGGCATAATCCGCAAAAAGCGGGACGCTATCTCGCTCTTTTCTCCGCGATCAACTTCGGTCTGCTCGCGCTTTTGCTCGCGATCGAAAGCATTTGGCTCGGATAAAACAAGGACTCATCTCTCGACGCCGTTCCTTTTTTTGCGAAAAAAGAGGGATCCCGTCGAGAGATTTCTCTATTTTTTTCGGATTCCCTCTTGACATTTCTCTGAAATAGTGATATAGTAATATGGCAGGCAACCGAAATGCCGGAATGGCGGAATTGGCAGACGCCCGGGACTTAAAATCCCGTGGGACTTTCTCCCGTACCGGTTCAAGCCCGGTTTCCGGCACCAAGATATCGCGGGGTGGAGCAGCTCGGTAGCTCGTCGGGCTCATAACCCGAAGGTCATGTGGTTCAAATCCCTTCCCCGCAACCAAAATGAAAACAGCACCCACACGGGTGCTGTTTTCATTTTACCTGTGAAAGTGGCTTGTGCAACACGGGCGCAGGGTTATGAGACCGAAGGGCGAATGACCCGGAGGGTGAGGCGGTAGTGAATGACACGCCGGTGGCGTGTCAGAGCCGCCGAGCCGACCGCAGCATTTTCTCCGCAGAGAAAATGCAAGACCGTGTGGTTCAAATCCCTTCCCCGCAACCAAAAAGAGAAGCCAACCCGATTGGGTTGGCTTTCTTTTTGTCTGCGAAGCGGATTTTGAATTGCCCGAACGACCTCCGGAGGAGGTCGTGGGTGAGCGAGTGAAAATGCCCCGGTGGGGCGTTTTCACGAAGCGATACGGCACAAAGCAAGGAGCGGCAGGAGGGAGTCGGCGACCGACGCACCGCGACTATGCGGCTGCCGAGGGCAATGAAAAATCCCACCCACAAGAGTTTCCGAGGATTTTTCATACCCGAAAACAGGATGCAAATAAAAAGATGCAAATGGTCAAAATAGGCCTTTGGGTAGGATTTGAACCGATGACCTACCAAGTATTATTGGATTGCTCTGCTAATTCGCAAAGCATGTTGTAC
>CALEJO010000162.1 GCA_937898155.1 uncultured Clostridia bacterium
AACGATCGTAAAATAAAAAACATCGGGAGGCACGCTATGGCGATTCGGAAATTCACCGTCAGCCGCGACGATTCGATCTACGAAGCGTGGCCGGACGTGACGCTGACACCGTCGGGCAAGCTCATCTGTGTTTTCACGGAATGTGAACGGCACGGAAACCGCGACCTCTCGCGTCTGACGCTGACGGAAAGCACCGATCGCGGCAGGACGTGGAGCGCCAAGCATTATCTCACCGATCGCGGAACGAAAAACGAGTATTTCAACTGCGCGCGCATCAGCACGCTTCCCGACGGGCGGCTCGCGATTCTGTGCGATAAGTCCTACGGCAGCGAAGCGCCGGGCAACCGCACCGAGGTTTACGCATGGTTTTCTGCGGACGAAGGCGAAACGTGGTCGGCACCGATTCTCGTGCCCGGTCACGGCTATGTGCCGGACAAATACCGCGTGCTTTCGACGGGCAGACACCTGATCAGCATCCACGATTTCGGCGCGAGCGGCAAGCGTGAGCAGTATCTTTGGTATTCCGACGACGGCGGCAAAACATGGTCCGAACAGATCACGGCGGCGGCGGACGAACGCTACGACCTCTGCGAGGGCTGTATTCTCGAAACGAAAGACGGCGCGCTCGTGTGCTTCCTGCGCGAAAACTCCGGCAGAGGCATCGACTGCCTCAAAACGATCTCCCGCGACGGCGGCAAAACGTGGTCGGCGGTCTATCCCGTTCCGATCCCCGCGTGCCACCGACCGGTCGCCGGCTATTTGCGGGACGGCTCCGTGCTTCTGACGCATCGCTTCTTGCAGGGCGGCAAGGGCTGGCTCGGCTCGTGGACGCAAAACGTGTTCGCGGCGATCTTGCGCGGAGATCAGCTCCTCGAAACCGAACGCCGCGCGCAATCCGCGCGCATTCTGCCGCTCGATTTCGACCGCAGCCCCGTGTCCGACCTCGGCTATACGGGCTGGGTGCAGTTTCCCGACGGAGAGATTTACGTCGTCAATTACATCGTGGACGACGCGCCGAAGGCGCAGATCCGCGGCTATTCCCTTTCTGCGGAGGATTTTCTTCTCCCGCAACCCGAAACGAAAAACTAATATAAAGGAGATACACTATGGCAGACATCAAATATTCCCAGGACGTGGAATCCATGTGCTGTGTGGCGAAGGGCCCGAATCACGGACCTGCTCCGCTGCCGGAAGAAGGCAAATGGATCCAGGCAAAACAAATCACCGACATTTCCGGCTATACCCACGGCATCGGCTGGTGCGCTCCCCAGCAGGGCGCGTGCAAGCTCTCCCTCAACGTCAAGGACGGCGTGATCGAGGAAGCGCTCGTGGAGACGATCGGTTGCTCCGGCATGACACATTCCGCGGCAATGGCGGCGGAGATCCTGCCCGGCAAGACGATCCTCGAAGCCCTCAATACCGACCTTGTTTGCGACGCGATCAATACCGCGATGCGTGAACTCTTCCTGCAGATCGTCTACGGCCGCACGCAGTCCGCGTTCTCCGAGGGCGGTCTCGTCATCGGCGCGGGCATGGAAGATCTCGGCAAGGGCGCGCGCTCCATGGTCGGCACGATGTATGGCACCCGTGCCAAGGGCGTCCGTTATCTCGAAATGACCGAGGGCTATTGCACCCGCATGGCGCTCGACGCAGAAGATCAGGTGATCGGCTACGAATTCGTTTCCCTCGGCAAAATGACCGACTTCATCAAGAAGGGCATGGAGCCGAACGAAGCGTATGAAAAGGCGAAAGGCACCTATGGCAGATTCGCGGAAGCGGTCAAGTATATTGACCCGAGAAAGCAGTAAGGAGGACGAAACGATGGCACAATTTGAAGGTTATGAAAGACGCGAGGCGAAAATCCTCGGCGTGCTGAAACAATTCGGCATCTCCTCCATCGACGAATGCAAGGAGATTTGCGACAAACACGGCATCGACCCCTACACCATCGTGCAGGAAACGCAGCCGATCTGCTTTGAAAACGCAAAGTGGGCATACACCGTCGGCGCAGCGATCGCTTATAAAGAAGCGGAGCGCACGGGCGATAAAAGCGCGGCGACCGCGGCGGCAAACATCGGTATCGGCTTGCAGTCGTTCTGCATTCCCGGCTCCGTCGCCGAAAACCGCAAGGTCGGTCTCGGCCACGGCAACCTCGGCAAAATGCTTCTCTCCGAGGAAACCGAGTGCTTCTGCTTCCTCGCCGGTCACGAGTCCTTCGCGGCGGCAGAGGGTGCGATCAAGATCGCGCTCAACGCGAACAAGGTCCGC
Source organism: uncultured Clostridia bacterium (assembly GCA_937898155.1). Classification (GTDB taxonomy): domain Bacteria; phylum Bacillota; class Clostridia; order Oscillospirales; family CAG-272; genus QALR01. The sequence continues at coordinate 2,269 of CALEJO010000162.1, forward strand.
AAGACGAACCTCAAGGTCATCCTGAACGGCCTCGGCAAGGACGCCGCGTACATCATCAGCCGCATCAACGGCTTCACGTACGTCAAGACCGCGTTCAACAACAAGACCGAGAAGCTCCGCGTCGTCTCCAAGACGCCGTTCTCGAAGGGGCCGCGCGCCAACGTCATGTGCTACGGCGCGGACAACGTCCCGGAAGGCGTGGCGATCATGCAGCTCGAGAACGTGGGCGTCTCCATCACGGG
>CALEJO010000163.1 GCA_937898155.1 uncultured Clostridia bacterium
CCGTCCTTTTCGAGCTGTTCGGCGATCGCGTCCGATTCGTACTGATTGACGCGGCAGCCCAGCGTGTAGATCACGGCTGTCTTCTCCTTCATGCGCACCTCTCCTCCCGGAAAACTTTTTTCTATTCTACCACAATTCCCGCTCTTTTGCAATCGCCGGACGAAGAAAAGCCGCAGCACTTTCGTGCCGCGGCCTGCTTTGGTATGATTATCCAAGCGAAACGGAGCCCGTCTCGACGAGGCGACCTGTCGAGCGGTCAAAGAGCATGAGGCCCTTGCCGCCGAAGACGATCCGGACTTTCTGCCCGATCTCGTAGGTCACGCCGCCGAAGACGACGCCGGTCAGAAGGAAATTGCCGACGCGCACGCGCACGGTCGTTTCCATACCGGTCGGCATGGCGCTGTAAATTTCGCCTTCCAGTCCGCCGTCTTCACAGATGCGGAGCGCCTCGGGACGAATGCCGATCACATAATCGTCCTCGCCCGGCTCGGTCGCCTCCGCCGCGTCGTTTTCGACGCGGGCGATGTGATAACGGAAGACGGTGTCTTTATTTTTCTTTTCGACGTGCTTTTTGTCTTCCAGCGCCGCTTGCTCGGCGGCGTGTGCTTCTTCGAGGCGAATTTCATCTTGCTTCCATTCGCCGACGTTCAGCGGCGTGCGGAACGCGAAGTTCGCTTTTGCGTTTCCGAGGAGAGAGAAGGACATTGTGCCGTCGTCTGCCTGCGCGCCGTTCACCTCGACGAAGTTGATCGAGGGATTGCCGACAAAGTCCGCGACAAATAGGTTGTTCGGGCGGCCATATACGTCGAGCGGTGCGTCATACTGTTGCAAAACGCCGTTTTCGATCAGACAAATGCGGGTGGCGAGCGTCATGGCTTCCATCTGGTCGTGTGTGACGTAAACGAACGTGCAGCCCGTCGTCAGATGCAGACGTTGCAGTTCGGAGCGCATTTCGAGGCGCAGTTTGGCGTCGAGGTTGGAAAGCGGTTCGTCCATAAAGATGACGGACGGTTCCGGCGCGAGTGTGCGGGCGATGGCAACGCGCTGTTGCTGACCGCCGGAAAGCTCCGCGGGATAGCGATCCATGAACATATCAATTTTGACGACGCGCGCGACACGCGCCACGATCTCGTCGATTTCCGCCGACGAATATTTTTTCAGATTTTTCAGACCGAACGCGATGTTCTGATAGACCGTCATGTTCGGCCAAAGGGCATAGTTCTGGAACAAGAAGCCGACGTGGCGCTTGTTCGGGGGGACGTTGATCCCCTGCTCGCTGTCAAATACGACCGTGTCTCCGATCACGATGCGGCCGGAGGTCGGCGTTTCAAGCCCCGCGATCATGCGGAGCGTCGTGGTTTTGCCGCATCCCGAAGGACCGAGCAACGTGACGAACGAACGGTCGTCGATCGTCAGATTCAGATGATCGACCGCGTAAAAATTGCCCCAACGTTTGGTGACGTCTGTTAATTCGATTTTTGGCATACTTAACCTCCGATTCCTTTATCCAGACTTGCGCCTGTGATCTTATTGACAAGCCAGTTGCAGATGAGGATCGTCACGATCAAAATGAGGTTGATGCCGCTGGAGAACGCATACAGTCCCATTTCGTCGAAATAATCCAGCGTGGTGGACAGAATGAAGCCCTGCACGCAAAGAAGCATAAAGAGCGATAATTCGCGCAGACACGTCATAAACGGGAGCAGATATCCGCTGATGATCGAGGATTTCTGGATCGGAATGACGATATGCAACATCCGTTTATACCACGGGATATCCTGAATGATCGCCGCTTCTTCGATCTCGCCGCTGAGTTGGAGCATCGAATTGAGCGAGCTACGGCTGGCGAACGGAATATATTTCACCGTGCCGACGATGATCAGAATCCAATAGGTATTATACAGATTGAAGCGCGGATTGGATGCCAGAATGAAGAAGGCGATACCGACCGCGACGGACGGCATCAGATAGGGAAGAAACGCGATGCTGTTCACGTAGTTCGCGAACTTGCTACGGCGGTTTTTCGAGACCGCGTAGCCGATCAGCGTGCCGAGCGTGCCCGCGATGAGCGCACACGCCACCGCGACAAGCATCGTGCCGCCGAAGCCGCGCCAGATCGTCGGGTTGAAGAGCATTCCTTTTTGTCCATACATTCCGTTTTCGGTGATGTTTTCACTCGTCGCCCACCATTTCGTGGTCAGGTTGTCGGGATTGAGCGTATAGAGGAAGCTGTAATCGCCCGGATTCGGCAGGAACGTCTCAAACGCGAAGGAGACGATCGGGAAGATGCTCGTGAAGAACGTCAAAAAGACGAAGACGAGCGCGATCACGACCTTGCCGACCTTGCCGAGATTGATCTTGGAAATCTGCCCGGATTTGCCCGTGACGGTCGTATAGTTTTTGCGGCTCTTGAGGCTGCGCTGATTGAGCCACATGATCGCGACGCCGAGCAGCATCATGATGACGGCGAGGATGCTCGCCTCTCCCGCGCGGCTGGCGTTCATGTCCAGATATTTCGTCGAAAGCGTGGTCAGTTTCAGATAATGCGGGACGGGATAGCTTCCCATCGAGCTGCCGAACACGAGCAGGACCGTGGACAGGATCGCCGGTTTGACCAGCGGAAGCGTGACACGGAACATGATCTTATATTTCGGCGTATTCAGGATCGTCGCCGCCTCTTCGAGGTTGGCGTCCATATTGCGGAAAATGCCGCCGATCAGAATATAAGCGAACGGGGCATAGTGGAGACCGAGCACGATGATGCTGGGGAAGAGCCCCTGGCACCACCAGAGCGGCATATGCACGCCGAACAGCCCCGCGAGCAAGCCGTCTTTCGTGCCGGTGATGAGGTTGCTGTCAAAGAGGTTTTTCCAAACCATCGCGAGCGTCCACTGCGGCATAATGTAAGGGAAAATGAAGATCGAGCTGAGATATTTTTTGCAAATAAGGTTGGTCCTCGTGACGAGGAACGCGAAAATGCCGCCGTATAGGATCGCGACGACGCAGGAGAGCGTCGCGAGGATCACCGTATTCAGAAGCGGCGACCACAGGTTCGTTTTCGCCATGTTCCCCGTGAACAGGTCGATATAGTTGACGAAAGTGAAGCCGGCGCTTTTGCCCGAGAGGTGCTGGTCGATCGTGCCGACGTGGACTTTCAGCGTGTCCTCCGTGATGGCGATGATCGGCGCGAACGTCGTCAGCGTGCAGAGAATCGCCATGACGACGAGAATCACATTCTGGGGCTTGGAGAAAAACGTTTTCACCTTGTTCCATATGATTTTTGTATTCATAGTGTGTCCTCTCAAAAAAGCAAAGGCGTCACGAGGGACGCCTTTGCATCAAGTTCCGATGAAGGATCAGCCGCCGTATTTGGTCAGCATTTCGATCCAGCTACCAACGGTGAACGCAACGTCCGCACAATACTTCGGGTCTTCGAGAACGAGTTCGCCGTCGCCGACCCACCAGTCATAACCGAGGTCGCCGTCTGCTTTGTGATTGAATTTCTCTTCGGTGCCCTGTGCAACCGTCGGGTTGGAGGAATAACCGCCGATGTCCTTGCCCCATGCGGAGAAACCGTCAACGGTGCAGGTCATATACGCGATGAACGCGCATGCGGTCCACGGCAGCGGGCTGTTATCCGTGACGAACAGATAGTGGCAGTAGCCGTATCCGCCGATGCCTTCATAACCGTCCTGATATGCGGCGACGGTCACGTTGCTCTTGGAAACCGTGTCGGATTCCGTGACGGAACGAAGCTTCGAGTAAACGAGCAGACCGAATTTATCCACAGCGGATTTATCGACCAGCGTATTGCAGATCGGGCCGTCGTCGGTCTGTGCGCTGTAGCTTTCCACCCAGAGTTTGATCCAAGCGAGCGCGTATTTGCCGTTTTCGCCGAGTCCGAGGTCTTTCGCTTCCGCATCCATTGCGGTGATCGTGGGCTGAAATGCCGCTTTCTTCGTAGCATCGAGTTTGTCGAACGCGGCTTTCAGTTTCGCGGAATATTCGGGTTTCGTGAGCATATACAGGAAGTTTTTGCCGACGATTTCGGAGTCGATGTCCATAAACAGGGCATGTTCACCTTCTGCCACGAAGTCCCAGCAGTTGGTATAGGTCTTGTCGCCGGTGTTATTGAACATAAAGATTTTGTTCAGCGTTTGGAGTGCGAGATAGCCGTCGTATTCCTCGGCTTTCACGCCGTTCGCGTCTGCCCAATCCTTCGGAATGAAGGTGTCGAGCACGCCGGTCTGCACCATTTTGCTTTCGATCTGGTTGCCGTCCTGAATGAGCGTCATCGCGAACGTGCCGGTCGTTTTGAGGGAGTCGGCGGTCAGCTGGTCGAAGATCTTGTTGTTCTTCGGCTGCTGCCACTCGAACTTCATATCATAGGAAGGATCGATGGTTTTCAAGTAGTCGATAAAGAGCGGGAGAGCCGTCTTGCCGCGGCTGGAGTTGCCGACGCCGTAGAAGGTCTTTCCGTTCGATTCCTCGATCGCTTTGCGAGCGAGTTCTTCAAGAGTCATGGTCTGTGCTTCCGCGATGATTTTCTGCGTTGCGCTCTCGGGTTTCTTGTCTTCGCCGCAACCCGTCAGCACGAGGGGAAGGATCATCAGCAGCGCCAGTGCCAGTGCCAATAATTTTTTCATAACGCATCCTCACTTCATAAGTTTTATTTATATCAACGCTCATGGCGTTAATATCGAAAATGATGGTTGATTGATGATCCTATTCTATCTTCTTTTTTCCATTTTGTCAACCGGATTTTGCGGTTTTTGTTAAATAAAAACATTAATTTTTGATATTTTTGTGCAAATGGCACAAAAGCAGAGCGACAGAGAAAACCGCCCGCGAGGAGAAGCACCGTCGATCCGATGAAAAAACAGTGCGGCGCGGGCAAGGTTTTCTCGGAAAACGCTTGACTTATGTTGCGATAAAATGTATAATATTTAGAGATTTATTTTTTTATTCGCGTGCACATCGCGGAAAGGACATCGGACATGATCGGACTCATTCCTTATATCAAACTCGGCATCGCGGCACTGCTTCCCGTGCTCGTTTCTGCGATCGCATATTATCTGGAAAAGAAGACGGTGTTCGGCGAAAGCAATCAGAAGCTCCGCCAGGCGCTGATTGGCGTGATGTTCGGCATTCTGGCGATCATCGGCACGGAATGGGGCATCCCGATGAACGGTGCGCAGGTTAACTGCCGTGACGCCGCCGTGCTTACCGCGGGACTGATGTTCGGCGCGCCTGCCGGCATCATCGCCGGTTTGATCGGCGGGATCGAGCGTTGGGTCGCCGTCGCGTGGGGCGTCGGCACGTTCACACGCGTGGCGTGCAGTGTTTCAACGATCATCGCCGGCTTTTACGCGGCGTTTTTGCGCCGGTTCATGTTTGAAAACAAAAAGCCCACGCCACTGCTCGCGTTGGCGACGGGCGTGGTGATGGAGGTTTTCCATCTGATGATGGTCTTCCTCACCAATATGAAAACTCCGACCGAGGCGATGACGGTCGTGCACGCCTGCACGACGCCGATGGTCATTGCCAACGGACTTTCCGTGATGCTGACCGCCGGCGCGCTGACGCTGATTGCAAAGGACCCGATGCAGACGAAGCCCAGCAAAACGCGCATCTCGCAGACCATTCAGCGCTGGTTGCTCGTGACCGTCATTCTGGCGTTTCTCGCGACGTCCCTGTTCGTTTTCGGGTTGCAGACGCGTATCGCGGAGACGCAGACCGACTCGCTGCTCGAGCTTGCCGTCACCGACGTCGCCGACGAGATCCACGACGCTTCGGACGCGAATATGCTCTCTGTCGCGTGGAGGATCGCCAAGGAAGCGGAACGGGCGGAGATCGGCAATATCGCGATCCGCTATCAGGTCGCGGAGATCAATATCGTCGACGAGCACGGCTATATCATCGACAGCACGGAGAAGGATTATCTCGGATTTCGGATGGATTCCGGTGTGCAATCGTCGGAATTTCTTTGCCTGTTGGACGATAAGGAAGAATACGTGCAGGACTACGGTCCGATCTCTTTTGACGTGACGGTCTCTCGGAAATACGCGGGCGTGCGCCTCGAGGGCGGCGGTTTTTTGCAGGTCGGCTATAACGCCGAACAATTCCAAAAGGACATCGACGCGCAGGTGGACGGGATCACCAACAACCGCCACGTGGGCGAAACGGGATACATTCTGATCTTTGACGAGCAGCACCACGTCGTCAGTGCGCCGAAGGAATTACAGCAGGCGCTGACCGGAGTCGGGACGGTGGAGCTCGAAGTGCCGGATGAACACGTCACGTTCGAGCTGACACTGAACGGGGAGCCGTCGTTCTGCCGCTATAAAACCGCAGAGGGCTACTATATCGTGTCGGTCCTGCCGGAGGCGGAAGCGATGCGGATGCGAAACATCGCACTTTACGTCAATACGTTCATGGAAATTCTCGTCTTCGCGCTTTTGTTCGGGCTCATTTATATGCTGATCAAGCGCGTGGTCGTCAATCAGATCAAGAGCATCAACCGTTCGCTTGCCAAGATCACGGCGGGCGATCTGGAAGAAGTGGTCGACGTTCGCTCGAACGAGGAGTTCGCGTCGCTTTCCGACGATATCAACTCGACCGTTTCGACATTGAAAAACTATATCGCGGAGGCGTCCGCCCGCATCGACAAGGAGCTGGAATTTGCCAAGAACATTCAAAGCTCCGCGTTGCCGAGCGTATTCCCCGCGTTCCCGAAGCGCAAGGACTTCGATATTTACGCCGATATGGATCCCGCCAAAGAGGTGGGCGGCGACTTCTACGATTTCTATTTAACCAAAGGCGACACGCTGAACTTCCTTGTGGCGGACGTTTCCGGCAAGGGGATCCCCGCCGCGATGTTCATGATGCGCGCGAAGACCGAGCTGAAAACGCTGACGGAAGCGGACGCGCCGCTCTGCGATGTCTTTACGCACGGCAACACGGCGCTTTGTGAAGGCAACGACGCTGGTATGTTCGTGACGGCATGGCAGGGCAGTCTCGACCTCGAAACGGGCGACTTGAAATTCGTCAATGCCGGTCACAATCCGCCGCTATTGCGTCACGGAAACGGCAAATTCGAATATCTGCGCTCCCGCGTCGGCTTCGTGCTCGCGGGCATGGACGGCGTGCAATATAAGACGCAGGAAGCGAAGCTCGAACCGGGTGACTGCATCTACTTATATACCGACGGCGTCACTGAGGCGACCAACAAAAACAACGAGCTTTACGGCGAGGACCGTCTGCTCGCGGCGATCAACGCACAGGAATTTTCCGATATGCGGGAGCTTTGCCGCTTCGTAAAAGCGGACGTGGAAGCATTCGTCGGGGAGGCACCGCAGTTCGACGACATCACGATGGTCGCGCTGAAATTCATCGGCACGCCGCCTCCGCCGTCGATCTACTGTGAGGAAGCGACGCTCGACGACATTCCGCGCGTCACCGAATTTGTTGAGCAGGAGCTCGAAAAGCTCGACTGCCCGATGAAAGCGGTCATTCAGATCAACGTCGCGATTGATGAGATTTTCAGCAACATCGTCCGATACGGATATGCCGGCTCGAAAGGTCCTGTCACGGTCAGCTTGATCGCGAAGGAAGACCATGTCGTTTACGTGCGGTTTGAGGATCAGGGCATCCCGTATAACCCGCTGATGAAAAAGGATCCGGATATCACGCTTTCCGCGGAGGAACGCGGCATCGGCGGACTCGGCATCTATATGGTGAAAAAGACGATGGACGACGTGCTCTATAAATATGAACACGAAAGCAATATTTTGACGCTGGTGAAAAAGATTGGGGGCTGAATCCGATGAATGTTTTGGAGGAAGCGATCTTGTTCGCGACAAAAGCGCACGAGGGACAAAAGCGCAAAATGGTGGGAACGCCCTATATTCTGCATCCGCTCGAGGTGGCGGCGATCATTTCCACGATCACGCCGGACCTTGCCACGATGGCGGCGGGCGTTCTGCACGACACCGTGGAGGATTGCGACGTCGATCCGAAGGAGATCAAGCGCCTGTTCGGTCCCCGCGTGGCGGCGCTCGTGCAGAGCGAAACGGAAGATAAGCTCTCCGACCGTCCGCCCGCCGAAACGTGGATGGAGCGGAAGGAGGAATCCCTCCTGATGCTCGAACTGACCAAGGACCGCGACGTGAAAATCCTGTGGCTCGGCGACAAGCTCTCGAACATCCGCTCGTTTCACCGCGAATATCTGAAAAACGGCTATCAAATTTTTGAAGGTTTGCCAAACAAGCACTTCTGTTACAATAAGCTCCAATATCATTTTTTTCATATTCAATAAATTTGTTATAATCCTGTAGTGCT
>CALEJO010000164.1 GCA_937898155.1 uncultured Clostridia bacterium
CGCACAGGAGAATCATATGACGAAAACCATTCATTATAAAACGAAAGGCACCTGCTCCCGCATGATCCATGTGGAGATCGAGGACGGCATCGTCCGTTCCGTCTCGTTTGAGGGCGGTTGCAGCGGCAATACGCAAGGCGTCGCCACGCTCGTCACGGGTATGCGCGCCGAAGACGTGGTCGCCCGCCTGAAAGGCATCAACTGTGGCGGCAAGGGAACCTCCTGCCCCGATCAGTTAGCACACGCCATCGAACAGGCGATGCAGGAATGATCATCGACAGCCACGCGCATTGCTTCCCCGATGCGCTTGCACCGCGCGCGATCGCCAAGCTCGCGCCGGATTATAATCCCACGCCGATTTTTGACGGCACCGTAGACGGACTGCTCGCCGCGCTCGACCGCGACGGCATCGACCGTTGCTTTGTGCTGAACGTCGCAACCAACGCGCATCAGCAGGACAAGGTCAACGCGTTCGCCGCGCAGATCAACCGCTATCGCGACCGCATTTATGCGTTCGGCTCGCTTCATCCGGATCATCCCGACGTTATGGGCGCCGCGAAGCGCATGAAAGAAGCGGGACTGTTCGGCGTCAAAATTCATCCGGATTTTCTCGGCATGGAGATCGACGATCGACGCATGGATCCGGTTTTCGCTGCGTGTTGCGAATACGGTCTGCCGCTCGTCATCCATTCGGGATACGACCCCGCGTATGCGTCGCACATTCACGCGAAACCGCAGACGACGGCGAATGTTCTCGCGCGATTCCCCGCTCTGCGTCTCTGCTGTGCGCACTTCGGCGACGCGAAAGACCCCGAAGCCGTTTTGAAATATCTCTGCGGCAAGAACGTGTGGTTTGATACGGGCTTTACGGGACTCGGGCTTTCTCCGCAGGACGCGCGCCGCATCTTGGACAATCACGATGAAAACAAAGTGATGTTCGGCACCGATCTTCCGTGGGAAGCGCCGTCCGTCACGCTCCGATATCTCCGTTCGCTTTCCCTTTCGGAGGAGCGGCTCGAAAAAATTTATCACACGAACGCGGAAGCGTTCCTCAAAATGTAAAAAACGGCAGTTGCCGTTTTCATGCGTCGGTAGCCCAGCTGGATAGAGCACCAGATTCCGATTCTGGGGGCCGCGGGTTCGAATCCTGTCCGACGCGCCAAAACACCGATGCGAATGCGTCGGTGTTTTTTTGTGCGAGGGCGGATTCGAACAAGGCGGAAGTGAATGACGTGTCGGTGACACGTCAGAGCCGCCGACGACCAAGCGCCGTCGAGGCGCGCGACCCAATCCTGTCCGACGCGCCAAAACACCGATGCGAATGCGTCGGTGTTTTTTTGTGC
>CALEJO010000165.1 GCA_937898155.1 uncultured Clostridia bacterium
CTCTTTCTTCAAGGGTTTCAAGTGCATCAGCCAAAGTTTCAAGCATTTCGGCGTTGCAGATTTCTTCTTCAACAGAGATGTCATCTTCTATGGTTTCGGGGATTTCGGCAAACACTTTTCTTGTGCGGTAAAAATCCGTCAGCGTGTTTCGGGTGATCGTATATATCCACGTTGAGAGGGAAGCCTTTGTTTCATCAAAGGTGTCGAGCTTTTCGTAGACTTTCAGGAATACATCAGCGGCAAGGTCTTCCGCATCCTGCGCGGAATTGATTTTTGACACGATATATCCGTAAACCTTGCCGTGATACTCCAAATATATTTTATCGTTGATTGTTTTCCGAATCGTCATAATAATCCTAAACGCCTTTGTGCTTTTTACTAATTTTTGCGATAATTATAAAATTAATGTATTATATCATATTACTATAAAAAAATCAAGTCGTCCGACTCATTATTTCGCCTTTCAATTTGTAATATTTTTGTAAATTTTTTGATTCGCTTACAAATCAACCGTATTGATGATCATCTTACAGATCTTTTCCGCATATCTCACACTCTGATATGCCCCACCGGATTTATGGTCAATGTAGCAGATATCAAATCGGCAAAGGACAGTTCATTGCACTTTGTTTGGATAAACATTTCTACCTCCTGCATTTTTCCGGAAAACAAAAAAGCCGACTTCATTGACCACACACAGGTGGTATAAAGTCGGCTTCTTATTACCGTATGTAATTATGCTTCCAAAGCGTCGAGGCAACGCAGGAGCAGGTCGCAGGTGGCGGAATTGTTTTCGCCTTTTGCTCTCTGACGCAGACGTGCTTCATTCAATATATTGACAAGGACGCGGAGATCGTAGTCTTTCAATTTGATCCGATGGACGATTTTGTAGTTCTTCATAACAGTACCTTCCTTTCTTTGCAACACCATTATACCACGGGAAAAAGTGAAAAACAAATGTGCAAAACCCGAACGCTGTAAATAGGCAAGCATTAGTGACTCTCCGAAATTTTTGATGTATGTTCCTATTAACAGTTGTTCGGCGGTATTCGTTCCACCGAATGATTGTAAACGGTGTTTTTCGCACCGGAAAATTTGCTTTTGGACGAAAAAAAGCCCCAAAACATAATGTTTTAGGGCCATTTTCTGTGGTTATAGGGCAAAATTGCAACTTATTCGCGAGTGAAATATCACCTCGTCCATGTGAAATAATTCCGCTCGCTCAAAGTATCCTATATGCGATTGATGTTTATTTGCTTGTGATATTTATCATTTTTTTAAATATAATAAAAGGTTCTTTCCAATCATCATAAAATCTCAAAATTGTCGAAACAGACGGTAAATTAAGCGATGAAAGTTTCTTTCCCGCCGATGGAATAGGATTTCCGGCTTTTATGTATGAAAGGATAATTTCATCAACTTCTTGTTTTGAATATTTAGCTTTTTTTGAATAAATAATCTTAATATTTGTCTGTTCAAGAAAAGAATCAAAAGACCCCAAACGATCAATTATCACGGATAAACTGTATGGAAAGACTTCCAAAAAAGCATTCCTTGATTCAAATTTTTCACCATATTTGCTCGTTATTTCTTTCGTTACAGATAATATTTTCTCTTTAGAGATGTATTCTTGAGTTTTTGAAACTTCGGATCCTATTTCTTCTTGAAAAGTCTGCATGGTGCCAAAAAAATGATAAATCACCTTAGCTGTAGGCAAACCATTTTCTTTTTTTAAATCTTTCTGCGTGATTTTCTTATGCGTTTTCAGATAAAATTTACATGCATCTATAACTTTCTCTTTAGACCATAATTCATAATTCAATTGTAAGCCAAGAGCTATTTTAATATCACTAAAGTTTTCGTATTCAGGATAATAAGACAAAATACAAGGCAAAGATGGAAGATCATTTGCTTTAACTAAGTCAACTTGTTTAAATTCCGGATTTATCGTTGAATATTCAATTAGACGTTTCCATATTGTTTCTCTATTCCAAATAACATCCGGCTTTATCCCAAAAGCTAACTTCATTTCATTCATTGAACCATAAAATTTGGAAACATATGCAACAGAAGGCAGCCCATTCCTATCTCGTGAAAAATCTATTTTTTTAATGTTTCCGTTTTTCTTTATAAAGTCACCAACTATAATATCAAATTTTTCTTTTGTCATCTTTTCATCATTAGTAAATGTTGATTGATAAGGCAAACTAAAATCGGAATCAATATTTTCGCCAGACATAAATTTTTTTGCTTTTTCTTCCAATAAAAAGTCGTGCATTTCCTTGTCGCTTTTTGATAAATTACAATTACTGCACAAAATTTGACAATTATCTATAGTAGATTTTCCTCCTTTTGCATATGCTATGATATGGTCAAAATGACATTCAGATTTTGAGGCAAGAATTTTCCCGCAAAAAGCGCATTTTAATTGCCCATTATTTTTTTCTAAATTTGATAAAACCGCTTGATATTGAATGCTATCGGAGAAAAATCGATCATTCATAACTACACCACCCATTTTATTATTCTTCGAAAAAAGTTTGTCAGTCCTTCCGCAATTACATTGTAAACATTATTCGTCGGATTGTCAATGGCATGGTCGAAAGATTTACATAACGCGCAAAAATGTCATAGGTTCAAGTCATATAGATTCGCAAAAAGGTTATGTGTGGAGAAAACCTGATTTTTGCCCCCTAAAAAACGAAAAAAGCCTTGAAATACAAGGCTTTTTAGGTGAGGGTTCGATTTAGACCCTCCGAAATGTGATTATAGAGCAAAATTGCAACTGTCTGTAAGTGAAATATCGGCTGACGCCGATGTGAAATAATGCTTCGCAAGCTCGGCATTGTGAAATATCCTCACTTCGTTCGGATGTGAAATGAAATTTGCCACGTTCGCGTCAGCGAACATTTCACATTTGCGAAGCAAATATTTCACAGCGAAGCTATTTCACTTGCCCGCAGGGCAAATTTCGTTGAAAAAAGCATCCCGAAGGATGCTTTTTTCATGGCTCCCCCTGTCCGACTTGAACGGACGACCCTCTGATTAACAGTCAGATGCTCTAACCGACTGAGCTAAGGAGGAATATAAGGAAACTCAGTCAACGTGCGTCAACTGAGTTTCATGTGTCGACCTCGACCTATCTTCCCGGGCAGTCGCCCGCCGAGTATTTTCGGCACCGCATAGCTTAACTTCCGTGTTCGGAATGGGAACGGGTGGACCCTATGCGTTATGAGCACTGACTTCTTCGTGCATCTTTGGAATTTTCATCCTTTGACGCACTCTTGGTGCACCTTCGGGGACTCGGTCGCGGCGCTCGTCGCGCCTTGGTCGTCGTCGGCTCTGACGATCCACCGGATCGTCATTCACTACCGACTTGTTCTCGCCCCCTGCGGTTGCATCCAATTCTTGGTGCACCTTCGGGGACTCGAACCCCGGACCCACTGATTAAGAGTCAGTTGCTCTACCAGCTGAGCTAAAGGTGCGTGTCTCGGAATTCCTTCCTCGACGGTATCCCCATTTCAAGGATAACCAATGAAAAACCAAATAAGAGAGAACGAAGCAAAGGGATTGCTTGAACGAGAAGTTCAAGCTCCTCGGTCTATT
>CALEJO010000166.1 GCA_937898155.1 uncultured Clostridia bacterium
CGTCACACCGCCGAGTCCTTCCTGAATGAGCTGTTTCAGCGACCAGCCGGCGCAGTAGCCGGTGAGCATCGAAAGGTCGTGGATGTGGATATCCGCGTTGCGGTGCGCATTTGCGATCTCCTCGTCGTAAACCTCGGAGAGCCAATAGTTTGCCGTGATCGCGCCGGAGTTGGAAAGGATCAGACCGCCGACGGAATAAGTGCCGGTGGAATTCTCTTTGACGCGCCAGTCTGAGATTTTCACATATTTGTCCACGAGGTCCTTATAGTCGAGGAGCGTGGTCTTCATATTGCGGAGTTTTTCGTGCTGGCGGCGGTAAATGATATACGCCTTGGCGACGTCCGCGTAGGCCGCGCGGATCAGAACGGCTTCGACGCTGTCCTGAATGTCCTCGACGGTGACGAGATCGTCTTTGATCTTCGGCTCGAAATCGGACGTGACTTTCAGTGCGAGAAAATCAATGGTGTCCTGATTATACTGACGGTCGCAGGCGTCGAACGCCTCTTTGATGGCGTTGCTGATTTTGCTGATGTTGAAATCAACGATTCGGTTGTCTCTTTTGCGAATTTTATACATCGGTCGTATCCTTTCCTTCGTTTTGGCAGACTTTCTGCCGAAAAAGTGCACTATTAGCATAGCATCAAATTTTTCGTTTGTCAAGAGAAAATACAATATTTTGTGGCTGTTTTTTCAAAAAACACAAGATATAGCAACTTGCACAAAAACGAGCGGCGAAATTTGTCGCTTTTTCGGAGAAACTCCGAAACGAGAGTTTTGCTTGGCAAAAGGGCATGAAAAACCCCGCGCGGTGGCGCGGGGGAGAGTCGGTCAAATGCCGCGAAGCGCGACGTTCGGAACGATCGGGCGCACGACGTCGGCGAACGCCTGCATTTCCTCTTTGGAAAAGCCGGAAACGCCCTTTTCGATGAGGTCGCCGGAATCGACGAAGTTTTGCAGGAAATAGCGTTCACAGCCGCGGATCCATTCGGCGGCTTCCCGCAGACTCTCTGCGGTGTGGAACGGTTTGGAAACGGTTGTGCGGAATTCGTTCGGGACGGCGCCCGAGCGGAGGAACGCGACGCTCTCCTCGATGGGCGCAAGGTCGAGGGACGCAAGCCCGACTGTGCGGGCGTATTCCGCCTTTGAATTTTTGAGATCTATGGCGACGTAATCGACGAGCCCGCGTTCGACGAGGGCTTTGAGCAGGGCGGGACGGCTTCCGTTGGTGTCGAGCTTGATCGCATAGCCGAGCGCACGGACTTTTTCGAGGAACGGCACGATCTCCTCGTGCAGAAGCGGCTCGCCGCCCGTCACGGCGACGCCGTCGAGAACGCCGGCGCGCTTGCGCAAAAAGGCGAGGACGTCTTCTTCTGTGTAAGTTTCCGTTTCCTCCGTGCGCAAAACCAGCGAGGCGTTATGGCAAAACGGGCAACGAAAATTGCAGCCCGCCGTGAAAAGCGTGCAGGCGACCTTGCCGGGATAATCCAAAAGGGTGAGCTTCTGCAAACCGTGAAAAATCATAGGAAACGTCCTTTCCGAATCGGAGATATTCCTATTTTATCACGTCGGACGGAAAAAAGCAAGCGTTTCCGCTTTGAGAAAATATTGGAAAAAGGGTTGCAGAACGGATTTGTTTGTGATAAAATAAAAATCGGAAAATGAAAAGCGTTTGTCACGCGAAGCGGGAGGCGGCAATGGAAGCAGAACGAAAGATCACCGAGGTCGTCGCCGCATTGATCGAGCGGACGGACGCGGACGGCGAGAGACGGTTTCTGATCGGTCAGCGCCCCGCCCACAAGGCGCGGGGACTCCTCTGGGAATTCGTCGGCGGCAAGGTCGAGCCGGGCGAAACGAAAGAAGCGGCGCTCGTGCGGGAATGTCGCGAGGAGCTGGGCGTCTCGGTCTCGGTCGGCGACGTCTTCACCGAGGTGCTTCACGAGTATCCCGATCTGACGGTGCGGCTGACGCTGTTCCGCGCGTCGCTTGCGGAGGAGCCGAAGCGGATCGAACACGCGGCGTTCGCGTGGATCACGCCGAATGAGATCCCGCACTATGATTTTTGCCCCGCGGATACGGAGATCCTCCGGAAGATCTGCGCGGAGTGGTGAAGCGGGTAAAAGCAACAAGATCGTTCCTATTTTATATCAATGGATTTCAATTTGTTCGGAGAAAAAACATGAAAATCATCGAAAATCAAAAATTTGACGAGGAGCGCGCTCTTTACGGTAGCCGCTCGCTGACGGTGCGCGATTGCGCGTTCGACGGTCCCGCCGACGGCGAAAGCGCATTCAAAGAATCGTCCGACATCGCGGCGGAGCATTGCTATTTTAATTTGCGGTATCCTTTTTGGCACAATCACGGCTTGACGATCCGGCATAGCGAAATGACGGAGCTTTGCCGCGCAGCGCTCTGGTATTCCGACGGCATCACGATCGAGGACAGCCGCCTGCACGGGATCAAGGCGCTCCGCGAATGTGCGGACGTGAAGATCGCGCGGTGCGATGTGATCTCCCCCGAATTCGGCTGGTCGGTTTGCGGTATGGAGATGCGCGACACGTCGATCGCGGGTGAATACGTTATGATGCGGTCGCGTGACTTGACATTTGACAAGGTCACGCTGAACGGCAAATATTCTTTCCAATATATCGAAAACAGCACGTTTGAAAATTGCGCGTTCAAGACGAAGGACGCCTTTTGGCACACGAAGAACGTGACGGTGAAAAACAGCGTGATCGAGGGCGAATATCTCGCGTGGTATTCCGATCATCTGACGTTGATCGGTTGCACGATTCGCGGCACGCAGCCCCTTTGCTATTGTAAGAATCTGACGCTCATCGACTGCGAGATGATCGACACCGATCTTTCGTTTGAGAAGTCCGACGTCACGGCGACGCTGACTGCGCCGATCATCAGCATCAAAAATCCTCATTCCGGCACGATCACGGTGCCGGCGGTCGGGGAGGAGATTTGGAACGATCCCGAAGCGAAAGGAAAAATCATCATCGGATAATGAAAAAGCACGCCGAAGCGTGCTTTCCAAAGGATTTTCGGGCATAAGAAAACGGCACGGCTTGCGAAGGCAAGCTGTGCCGTTTTTTGCTTGTATTCCGAAAACCACGCGATCGTCGCGTGGTTCAGTAGAGGTTAACCGGTGAAAAGAAAAAGGAAAAGCGAAACAGATAAAGAGGAGACGATGTG
>CALEJO010000167.1 GCA_937898155.1 uncultured Clostridia bacterium
CATTCTTGTAAAATTTAACGAAGGAGAAAACAATGTCCATCGAAAAAGTGCGGGCGGCATTCGAGCCGCTCGGAATCGCCGACAAAATCATGGAATTTTCCGTTTCGAGCGCAACGGTCGAGCTCGCGGCGCAAGCCGTCGGCACCGAGCCGGCGCGCATCGCGAAAACGCTCTCGTTCGACGTTTGCGGCGAGCCGACGCTCGTCGTCTGCGCCGGTGACGTTAAAGTGGATAATGCCAAATTCAAGGCGTTTTTCCACACGAAAGCCAAGATGCTGACGCCGGAGGAAGCCGTCACGCTCATCGGGCACGCGGTCGGCGGTGTCTGCCCCTTTGCCGTTCCCGATGACGTGAAAGTCTATCTTGACGAATCGCTCAAACGCTTCCCCACCGTATTTCCCGCCTGCGGAAGCGCAAACAGCGCCATCGAGCTGACACCCGACGAAATCTACCGCATCGCGGACGCGGACGGCTGGGTTGACGTGTGCAAGCTCCGCGAAGCGTAAGAAAGGAGATCGCGATGTCCCATAGAGAAAAACTGCTCCGCTATTTCACCGAACAAAAGGAAGAAAACGAACGTCTGACAGCGGACGGCATCGAACAATATCGCAAAGGCGACGCGCTCCTCGAAATCGAAAGCGACGGCGCGACGGATATCACGGTGCATATCCGTCAAAAAACGCATGCCTTTCGGTTCGGCGCGAATCTCTTTATGCTCGACGAATTTGAGTCGGACGAGAAAAACCGCATCTACCGCGAGAAATTCCCCGAACTCTTCAACCTCGCCACGCTTCCCTTTTATTGGAGCGACCTCGAACCGACCGAGGGGCATCCGCGTTTCGCGAAGGACTCGCCGCGCGTCTATCGACGTCCCGCGCCGGACCTCTGCCTCGAATATTGCGAAGCAAACGGCATCGAGCCGAAGTGCCATTGTCTGAATTACGACGCGTTCACGCCGGACTGGGTCGTGCCAAAGAGTATTCCCGAAACCAAAGCGGCGCTCGAAAAGCGTTTTTCGGAAATCGCGGCGCGTTATGCCGACCGGATTCCGAGTCTTGAAGTCACGAACGAAACGCTTCAATTCAAGCATAAGTCCGCGTTTTTCTGCGAAGATGACTTCGTGGAATGGTCGTTTGCCACCGCCGACCGTTATTTCCCGAAGAATCGGCTGATCATCAACGATTATAACGTCTGGAATCCCAGCGGGATGCACACGCGAAACTATTATTATATGCAAATCGAACGCCTGCTTCGTTCCGTTCCGCATCTTGATTCGATCGGTCTGCAATTTCACAGCTTGTTCTCGCCGGAGGAGGAAGAAAAGATCGCCGGCGAACGGTATAACCCGCAAAAACTCCGCACACTGATGAATCTTCTCGCGCGCTTAGGCAAAGCCGAACAGATCACGGAAATGACCATTCCCGCCAGAAGCACCGCGCCCGAAGACGAGCAGTTGCAAGCGGACCTGCTCACAAATATTTATCGCGTCTTTTTCTCACATCCCGCGATGGAAGCGATCCTTTATTGGAATCTCGTAGACGGCTACGCGGCGTTCGCCGAGCCAAACAATATGTCGCAGGGTGAAAACGTGTATTACGGCGGGCTTCTGCGATCCGACATGAGCGAAAAACCTGCATACAAGGCGCTCCGCAAGCTGATCCACGAGGAATGGAACACCTCCGAAACCGTCTGCACCCGCGGCGGCGTGATCCCGTTCCGCGGCTTTTACGGTGACTACGAAATCGAAGTGTGCCGAAACGATCGGAAGAGCATCCTTCCGTTTTCTCTCCGAAGAGGAGCGGAAAATCATATTCGGATTTCTCTCTGACAAACAAAAAATCCCTGTCTCCGACAGGGATTTTTTCTATGATCGGTTTAATATTCGATCGCGACCATCTGATGGCACGAAAATTCATCGACCGTGTAGCAAAGCAGTCCGTCTTCATAGGAGAAGTCGATGTCCTGCATCTGCGGCGCGAGATAGACGCGCTTCGGCTTCACAAAAAGCTTCAATGCGACCTCGGTGTCGCGGATCGGGATCAGATCTTCGATGACCTCCGTTTTTTCGCCGCGCTTGACCGGTGCGGCATAGAGCAGATGGTTCACATAGCGATGCTCGCTGTCTTGGAGCATCAGCGTCGTCACACCCTGTGCGGGCAGATTCGTCGTCAATGTCTTGTCGTCGCCGAGGAGACGATCCAGCACGTGTGCGACCACCTCGCGGGCGATCGCGGCGTTGCAGCATTTCGAGCCGGTGGTGTTGATCTCGCGGTTCATTTCCTGCATATTCGGCGAAAATGCGGAACGAGATGTAAGCGCCGTCGCGTCCCATCGTAATGGCGGGATAGATCACAGACGGATTGTTCGGCGTCTGCGCGTGGCTCGAAAAATGCTCGACCGTGCGCGCGAAATACGGGTCTTCTCTCGTCGCAAGCACTTCCGCGCCGGGATTATTTTTGATCTCGTAGCCGGGCTCGAAAATGACATAAGGTGCGCTCCAGAGCCCGTTCATTTCAAAGCGCGGACGCAAATATGCGGGCGTGAACGGTGCGTTTCCGACAAACGAAGCGCCGAGATCGAGCGCAAAACCGCGCCCGTCGGTATATGTGGCGGATTCGCCGGAGGCAAGCACTTTGCCGCCGTCCGCGACAAACGCGCGGAGCTTTTCCGCGAGCGCGTCATCCACCTTGCTGTCGTCCGTCAGGATCAGCACTTTATATTTATTGAAATCGCTCTCGGTATCCACGACGTCAAAGAGATATTTCCCTTCGAGAAGCATTCTCGCGGCACCCGTGCTACCCTTCCACGAGTTTTTGCCGGGCGGGCAATCGTTCGGGTGCAGATAGTGGAAAACCGCCTCCTGCGAGAGGATCGCGACGTCCGCGACCGATTCCACATGGTCGCACCACGGCTCTTTTTCTTCGACCTCCGCGTAGGCGGAGCCGATCAATTTATAGGTTGCCTCTTCCATTTTTCCGTTCGGATGAAGCTGGTCGCCGATCGAGCATTTCGCGCCGTTCGCGAGCGAGAGCGCCGTCTCGTAGCGAAGCGCGTTCGGATGCTTGAAGCCGCCGAATTCGCCCCAGCTCTTGTGGAATTTGCCCGTCATGCCGAGGAATTCCACGCCGAGCGTGCGGGCATATGCCGCCGACATCGGGAAATGATCATATCCCCAGCCGCCGGTCGGCAAGCTTTCGAGTTCCAGATGCGTATCCACTTCGACGAACTCGTGATTGCCGATTTCGAGGTGTCCGGCGTTTTGAAATACCGGAAGCCCGGGACGGTATTGATCGACCGTCTCGCGCACGCGGCGCGCGTAATTCAGATACGTCTCCACCGCGAGCTTATAGGCGTTCTGTGGGTCGTAGGGGTCCCAGCCGCGGTCGCGCATCGTTTTGACGCAATGCTGACAGTAGCACGGCACGACGGCGACGATGTCGAGGAAAATTCCGTCGGCGTCGTAATTCTGGCACACCTCGGCGACCTGCGCGAGCAGATAGTCGAGATAAGGCGTATTGAAGCACATCCGATGATAGCCGGGGCGCGTGAAATCCGGCGTCCAAGCCATCGTCTCGTCGGCGTTGCGGATCAGCCATTCGGGATGGCGACGCGCCATCTTCTCGTCGAGACCGGCGGAGAGGTAGACCGGCGTTTTCACGCCGATCTCGTGTGCCGCTTCGATCTCGGCGCCGAGCAGGTCGAAATGCAGATTCGGGTGCATCTCGTTTGCCTTTGACGGGTGATACGCCCAGCCGTGATGGCACTTGGAAAACAGCGTGATCGAGTCAATATGTCCGAGCTTCAACGCACGTTGAAACTGCTCCTTGGAAAACTGATCTCCCACGCTCGGGATCGCTTCTCCCGTGTGAAAATCAAGGTGAACCTGGCGAAATCTCATAGGAACCTCCTATCAGCGTTCAATCTGTTCCATCACGAAAGCCTCGAGAACGTCGCCCTCGCGAATATCGTTGAATTTATCGAGTCCGACGCCGCATTCGTAGCCGGACGCGACCTCTCTGACGTCGTCTTTGAAACGGCGCAAAGAGGAAATCTTGTCTTCGAAGATGATGACGCTGTCGCGCACGACGCGGATCTGCGATGCTCTCGTCACCTTGCCGTCCGTCACGTAAGAGCCGGCGATCATGCCGACGTTCGGCACGTGGATCGTCTGACGCACTTCGGCGTGACCGAGCACGACCTCGCGGAAGAGCGGTTTGAGCATACCCTTGATCGCGGCGGTGATCTCTTCGATGCACTCGTAAATGATGCGGTAGGTGCGGATATCGACCTTTTGCACAGCGGCGTGATCCATCGCGCTCTTGTCGGGGCGAACGTTGAAGCCGACGATGATCGCGTTCGATGCCGTCGCGAGCATGACGTCGCCTTCGTTGATGCCGCCGACCGCGGCATGAATGACGTGGACCTTGACTTCGTCGTTGCTGAGTTTTTCCAGCGACGCTTTGACCGCTTCCGCGGAGCCCTGCACGTCGGCTTTCACGATGATATTGAGGTCCTTGACGCCCTCTGCCATCTGCGCAAAGAGCTCGTCGAGGTTGACCTTGGCGTTGGCTTTGAACATCGCCTCTTTTTCTTTTTCGCGGCGCTGTTCCGCAAGCTCTCTCGCCATGCGCTCGTCTTCGACGGCTTTTAACTCGTCACCGGCAGACGGAACGCTGTCGAGACCGATGATCTCGACCGGCACGGAGGGACCCGCCGATTTGATCTGCTTGCCCTTATCGTCGTTCATCGCGCGGACACGTCCGACCGACGTGCCGACGATCACGGAATCACCCACGTGGAGCGTGCCGTTCTGCACGAGCACCGTTGCCACGGGGCCGCGGCCGCGATCGAGCTTCGCCTCGATGACGAGACCTTTCGCGCGGCGATTCGGGTTGGCTTTGAATTCCTTGACCTCCGCGACGAGAAGCACCATTTCGAGCAGTTCCGGAATGCCCTTTTTCGTCAGCGCGGAAACGGGGACACAAATGGTATCGCCGCCCCATTCCTCGGGGACGAGATCGTATTTTGTCAGCTCCTGCTTGATCATATCGGGATTTGCCGTCGGCTTATCCATTTTGTTGATCGCTACGATGATCGAAATACCCGCCGCTTTCGCGTGGTTGATCGCCTCGACGGTCTGCGGCATGATGCCGTCGTCCGCCGCGACGACGAGGATCGCGATATCCGTCGATTTCGCGCCTCTTGCGCGCATCGCGGTAAACGCTTCGTGACCGGGGGTATCGAGGAACGTGATGTCGTGTCCGTTGCAGTTGACGCGGTATGCGCCGATATGCTGCGTGATACCGCCGGCTTCGCCCGCAGTCACGTGCGTGTGACGGATCGCGTCGAGAATCGAGGTCTTGCCGTGGTCAACGTGTCCCATCACGCAAACG
>CALEJO010000168.1 GCA_937898155.1 uncultured Clostridia bacterium
GCCGCGTATGCTCTCGGAATCCGCACTATCCTGATACCGCGTGACAATATGCGCGACATACCCGAGCTTGACCCCGATGTGATAAAAGACGTGAAATTCATTCCGTGCGACACGCTTACCGATGTTCTCTCATACGCACTCACGGAGAAAAAGAGACCCGAAATGCTTTACACGGAAGAGCTCGAAAACGAAAACGACGCCGAACAACCGGACAAGAACTCTCACAATGTCAGAATCCCGAAAAACAACCGCAAATACACCACACTGCTGAAGGATAAACGGTAAAATGAAAGTAAACCTCAACAATGTATCTCTGAAGATATCCGCCGGACAAATAAAACAGTTCCCCGCTGACCGATTGCCTCAGGTGGCTTTTTCAGGGCGCTCGAACGTCGGCAAAAGCTCGCTCATCAATACGCTGCTCGGGCGCAAATCGTTCGCCAGAACGAGCGCCGCGCCCGGCAAGACGATCACGATCAATTTCTATGAAATCGACCGTGCGCTTTATCTCGTCGATCTGCCGGGATACGGCTATGCCCGGCGCTCGCACAGCAGTCGCCGCGTCTGGGCTGACCTCACGAATGATTATCTTGTCGGCGGAATGGCAAAGATGGTATTACAGCTCATTGATCTGAAAGTCGGTCCCACCGAGGATGATTATATGATGATCGAATGGCTGAACGAAAACCGCGTGCCGTATATCGTCGTGGCGACGAAGTCCGACAAATTGAATACGACGATGCGGAACGCCAATTTCGAGGCGCTCCGCACGCACCCGCTGTTCCATCCGCCGTATGCGGAAAAAGACGTGCCCGTTCTGCTGTTTTCTTCGCTGAACGGCACGGGAAAAAACGAACTTTTGTCGCTGATCGACGCGGCAAGATAGGAGGAGATATGTTCAGGGCGTTTTCGGACCCGATCCAACTGATTTCATTCCTTTTGATGATTCCCGCCGCGCTGATTGCGATCTCCGTTCACGAAAGCGCGCACGGCTGGGTTTCCTATCGGCTCGGTGATCCGACCGCACATAATCTCGGGCGCATCACGCTCAACCCGATCAAGCATTTCGATCCGATCGGCTTTCTGATGCTTGTGCTGTTCCATTTCGGCTGGGCGAAGCCCGTGCCGGTCAACGCACGGTATTACAAAAAGCCGCGCCGCGATATGGCGCTCGTCGCCGCCGCGGGCCCGGCATCCAACCTGCTTCTCGGCTTTTTCGGTATACTTGTCCTGTATCTTGTGTTTCTCGCCGGCTCGTCCACGGCAGAGACGTTTTCCATGCTTACAAAAGGACAACTTTACGTCGGCACGAGTCTCGTCGAGACCTTGCCGCAGAAACTTTTGTATCTTATCTTTGTATTTCTTTATCAGTTCGCGGCTCTCAACGTCGGGCTCGCGATCTTCAATCTGATCCCGCTTCCGCCGTTTGACGGTTCGCGCATGGCGTATATTTTCCTGCCGGCGAAATGGTATTTCGGCATCATGCGCTATGAGCGGTATATCATGATCGGCTTTCTGATCCTCATTTGGCTCGGCGCGTTTTCGGGTGTGATTTCCACGATCGCCGGCTGGGTGATCTCGGGAATGGGATGGCTGATCGAGCGTTTGCCGTTTTTCCGCTTCGCGTAATTTTCTTTCGGAGGTGTTCCCTTGGAACAACTGGTATTTAAGATCCCCGTCTACGAGGGACCGCTGGACCTTTTGCTCGCGCTGATTGCGAAAAACAAAATGGATATCCGCGATATCCAGATTTCGCTGATCTTCGAGCAATATATGGAATACGTCGAGGACCTCAAAAAGATGGATATGGAGGTTGCGGGCGAATTCATCACGATGGCGTCGGAGCTGATGCTGATCAAAAGCAAGATGCTTCTGCCGAAAGCGGAAGAGGAGGACCCGAGAGAGGAACTCGTCCGCGTCCTGATGGAATATAAAGCGGCAAAGCAAGCGGCGGGCTGGCTCTCCGAGCAGGAAAAGAACTTCGCCGGACGCTATGAAAAAGATACCGACGAGATCAAGCCGGACAAGAATGTGCTGATCGAAATGGACGTCAATCTTCTGACGCGCGTGCTGGAAAAGGTGCTTCTCCGCATGGGGGAGCGGCGGCGCGAAGAGGAAGAGGAGAAGCGCAACGATCGCATCACGCCGCTGTTGAAGCGAACGGTCGTGCCGATCAGCGAAAAAATATTCAGTGTGCTTCGCTTTTTATACCGTCGCCACTCGGCGCATTTCGAGGAACTGTTTGACGGCGCGAAAAGCCGCTCCGAGATCGTGGCGATCTTCTACGCGACGCTGGAACTGCTCAAATCGGGCAGAATCGGCATGGAAAAGGAGATCGGCGACACGACGAACTCCAACGTGATTTTGAGACTGAATCCCGAGCATCGGAAAGAAGAGGAGAATACCGACCATGGATGAACAAGAGATGCTTCTCGACGAAGAGCAGGAAGAAAAAATACTGACGCGCGAGGAGATCAAGCGGATCCTCGAAGCGATTTTGTTCGCCGCGGGGCATCCCGTGACCTTTGAAGCGATCGCCGCGGTGACGCACGTTCCCGAGGAAGAGATCGCGGAGATCGCGTCGGAATACGCGAAGGAATACGAGTCTTGCGGACTGCCACGCGGCATCCAGCTTCTGCTCCTCGGCAAAGCGTGCCAGATCGTCACGAAAGAGGTCTTCGCGCCGCAGATCAAAGAGGTGCTCGGCATCCGCGACGGCGGCAATCTTTCCAAGGCATCGCTCGAAACGTTGGCGATCATCGCCTATAATCAGCCGATCACCCGTTCTTATGTCGATCAGGTGCGCGGTGTGGACAGCGCGTATTCGATCAGCGTTCTGCTCGAACGCGATATGATCGAGGAAAAGGGAAGAATGGACGTGCCGGGCCGCCCGCATCTTTACGGCACGACGGAAGCGTTTTTGCGCGTCTTCGGGCTTTCCGACATCTCGGAATTGCCGCCGCTTTCCCTGATCACGGGGGAACCCGCATAACGTATCCCGCAGACAAGGAGGCAATCGCATGAAAGGATGGATCATCGCGGCGGGAATCCTCGCGTTTTTGATCTTATTGCTCTTTTTGCCGTTTCATTTGACCGTCGCGGCGGAGGACGGCGTTTCGGTGAAAGCGCGGTTGCTCATATTTCGCGTTTCGGTCTATCCGACCAACCGCCGTAAGAAGCCGAAAAAGACGAAAAAGAAATCGTCTCCCGCCGAAAAAAAGAAGAAAAAGTCAGGCGGAGGCGGAAAAAAGCAAAGCATTCCGGAGATGCTTCGGCTGATTCTGAAAATCGCGGAGGCGCTGATCCGAAAGCTGTCGCGTCACCTGCGCATCCGCGTTTGCCGATACGAAATTTCCGTGGCGACGGACGATGCCGCGAAAACGGCGGTGCTTTACGGTGCCGCCTCGGGACTGACGGCGAATCTTTTTGATCTGCTTCGGAGCGTCGCCAACTTCAAGGTCAAAGCAAACGCCCCTGTAAACGTCTATGCGGACTTTTTGAGCGAGAAGAGCCGCTTGGCGATCAAGATCGACTTTTCGATCACGCTTCTCGGCGCGCTGGCGGTCTTGCTTTCGGCGGGACTTGCCTTTGTCAAACAAAAAAGAAAACGATAAATCCAAAAAAACCGGAAAGGAATTTTGGCTATGGATACTACGAAAAACACGCAGAAAAACAAGATCAGCGAGCTGATCGAGTCCTCTCTCGGGAGCATTCGCGAGCTTGTGGACGCCAACACGATCGTCGGTGAGCCGATCGAATCGGTGAACGGCACGATGATCATTCCGATCTCCAAGGTCGCGGTCGGTTTTGCCGGCGGCGGCAATGATTACGTCGGCAAAAACGCGTCCGTGAACGGCAAAAACAATTTCGGCGGCGGTGGCGGCACCGGTGTTTCCGTGACGCCCGTCGGCTTTTTGGTCGTGCGCGCGGACGGTCATGTGGAACTGCTCAACATCAATCATCCGACGGAGCAGAGTGACCTCGGCACGCTCTTTGAGATCATCGCGGAGCGCGCGCCCGAGCTGTTCGCCAAGCTGAAATCTCTTTTTAAGAAAAAAGACAAATCCGCGACGGAGGAAGCGCCCGAGGAGGACGCGGCTCCCGCATCGGAAACGACCGAAGAAACGGACGCATAAATCGGCATAGAACGCGCGGTTTCCTCATAGGATAGGACAAATCCGAATGGAGGAAACGAGAATGAACGGGCTGAAAAAACTGGTTTGCGTCTGGCTTGCGTTGACGCTGGCACTTGTCGGCGTCCCGCTTTGCGCGTCGGCAGACGGCGCACCGTCGGTTTCGGCGCGGTCCGCGGTGCTGATCGAAGCGGAAAGCGGCAGAATCCTTTATGAAAAAGACGCGCACACGCGGCGCGGCATGGCGAGCACGACGAAGATCATGACGGCACTCGTCGCGATCGAGCATTGCGACCTCGAAAAGCTCGTCACGGTCGCCCCGGCGGCGACCGGCGTGGAGGGCTCGTCCGTTTATCTTTTCCCCGGCGAAGAGATCAAAATGGAGACACTCCTTTACGCGCTGATGCTTCAAAGCGCGAACGACGCCGCGGCGGCGATCGCCTATGAAATCGCAGGCGGCATCGAGAATTTCGCGCTTCTGATGAATGAAAAAGCATCGTTGCTCGGTCTGCGGGACACGCATTTTGCCAATCCGCACGGGCTGGACGCGCCGGATCATTATACGACCGCGTTTGAGCTGGCGAAGCTCGCGGCGGCGGCGCTCGAAAACGAGAGCTTTGCCCGCATCGTCGCCACGAAAAAAATCAGCATCCCGCTTCATAACGGCACGGCGACGCGCGTCCTCGTCAACCATAATCGCCTTCTGCGCCCCTATGACGACGTGATCGGCGTCAAAACGGGCTTCACCAAGGCGTGCGGGCGCACGCTCGTGTCTGCGGCGGAGCGCGACGGTTTGCGGCTGATCTGCGTGACGCTCGACGACGGCGACGACTGGCTGGATCACCGCGCGCTTCTCGACTACGGCTTTTCGCTTTACGAGCGAGAAACGCTTTCTGCGGGAGATGAGCGGTTTTCCGTCCCCGTTTGCGGCGGCACGGTGTCTTCCTTGATGGCGGTCGCCGAATCGGACGCGACGGCGTGGCTTCCGCGCACGCACGGCGTCGTCACGCGCGTGGTGGAGCTTCCGCGCTTTCTTTACGCGGGCGTGCGATGCGGCGACGTGATCGGGCATCTTCGCTTTTTCGCGGACGGCAGAGAAGTGGCGTCCGTTGCTCTTCTGGCGGAGCGCGACGTTTCGGTGACGAAAAAAATGAACTTCTGGCAAAAACTTTTATCCATCTTTCGATAAACACTCGGAGAATCATATGGCAGAAATGCGGCTACAAAAATATCTTTCGGAGCAGGGCGTGCTTTCGCGCCGTGCCGCGGAAGAGGAAATTAAAAAAGGACGCGTGCGCGTCAACGGCGTCCCCGCGACGCTGGGGCAGAAAATCGACCCCGAGACGGACAAAATCGAATATAAGGGGCAAACGATCGGCGGCGCTGATCGGCGCGTCTATCTGATGCTCAATAAGCCCGTCGGCTACGTGACGACGATGAGCGACGAAATGGGGCGCCCGTGCGTGGCGGAACTCGTCGAAAACGTCGGCGTGCGCGTCTATCCGATCGGGCGGCTCGACCTTGAATCCGAGGGACTGTTGCTTTTCACGAACGACGGCGAGCTTGCCAATCGTCTGACGCACCCGAAATATCATAAACCCAAGGTCTATCACGTCAAAATCCGCGGAGAGGTGGAGCCGGACAAGCTGGCGGCGCTCCCCCGCCCGATGATGATCGACGAGTATCTGACGCGCCCCGCCACGATCGGCATTGTCACGCGCCGGCAAGATTATACGGTGCTTTCGATGGAGCTATACGAGGGAAGAAACCGGCAGATCCGCAAAATGTGCGAGCAACTGGGACTCAAAATCATGACGCTGAAACGCATTTCCATCGGCGATGTGAAGCTTGGCAATCTCGCCCCCGGCGAATGGCGCTATCTCACGCGCGCGCAAGTGGAATCGCTGAAAAGGTAGGGAGATATGCTGGAATTCAAACTGTCGGAAGAGCCGTCCGTGCAAAAGGCGCTCTGCGCCGCATGCGGGATTTCGTTTGACGAACCCGCGACGGCGTATCTCGTCGAGGAAAACGGCGTGCCCGTCGGCATCTGCCGCTTTCGGCGGAAGGGCGGTGCGTTTTTCGTGGAATCGCCTGTGGTGCTTCCCCGTCCCGACGCGTGTGGATTGCGTCTTCGGCTCGGACAAGCGGTTTTGCTGTTTGCCGAGGCGTGCGGTGTGCAAACGGCATATTATGAGGGACGTGACCGCGAACTCGCGGATGCGCTCGGTTTTGCCCCGCAAAACGGGCGTCTTTCCGTGAAACTGCGTGAAAAGAGCACGCAGACCGCGCAAAAAACGCGCGATTCTTCAAAAAAACAGTAGACAAAACCGCAAGAGTCCGTTATAATAAGAATATACAGGAAATAGGAGTGAATCACTTTGATTATACAACTGGTTGAGGCGAAGCGAACGCTTCTCGCCATGCGAAGCCAAGTCGCCGACATCGGCTCCGCGCTGAAAATCGACCGTCTGAAAGAGCAGGCGGACGAATATGAACAGAAAACGCTCGTTCCGAATTTTTGGGACGACGCCGAGCGTTCCAGCAAAATTTTGCAGGAACTGAAACGGATGCAGGATTCCATTGAGGAATACCGCAAACTGCAAACGTCGCTCGAAGACGCGCTGGCGCTGACGGAAATGGGCATCGAGGAAGAGGACGAAAGCATGACCGGGGAGGTCCTCGCCGAGGTGGAACGCATCCAAAAGCTGGCGGAGGAGATGCGGCTCGAAACGTTGCTTTCCGGCGAATATGACGGGTGCAACGCGATCGTTTCGCTGCATCCCGGCGCGGGCGGCACCGAGGCACAGGATTGGGCATCGATGCTGTATCGGATGTATACGCGCTGGGCAGAGCGGCACGGCTTCACCGTGAAGCTGCTCGATTGGCTCGATGGCGATGAGGCGGGGCTGAAAAGCGCGTCGTTCCTCGTCGAGGGCAAAAACGCTTACGGCTTTCTCAAAAGCGAGCACGGCGTGCATCGACTCGTGCGTATTTCGCCGTTCGACGCGTCGGGCAGACGGCATACGTCCTTCGCTTCCTGCGAGGTGACGCCGGAACTGGACGACAGCGTGGATATTGAAATCCGCGACGAAGATATCGAGGTGACAGCGCACCGTTCGAGCGGTGCCGGCGGTCAGCATATCAACAAAACCGACTCCGCGATCCGCATCGTGCATAAGCCGACGGGAATCGTCGTCGGATGTCAGACGGAGCGCAGTCAGCTTCAAAACAAAGAAACCGCGATGCGGATGCTGAAAAGCAAGCTCGCCGAGATCAAATCGAGAGAAAATCTCGAACGGATCGACGATATCCGCGGCGAAAAGGCAAATATCGAATGGGGCTCGCAGATTCGTTCTTACGTATTTATGCCCTATACGCTGGCGAAAGACAGCCGCACGGGATATGAAGACGCGAACATCAACGCCGTGATGGACGGCGAAATCGACGGGTTTATCAACGCTTTTTTGAAAAGCAAAGCATAACCGAACCGAAAAAACAAAATACTATATTTATCACGAAAGGGGATTTTGATGATGTTTAAGAAAACTAAACTTTATGTGGGCGTGGCGCTCCTCGTTCAGGCGGTATCCTCCGTTGTGATGTTCTTCATCCTGCTCGGCAAGAAAAAGAGCATCGCCGGTGCGTTCTTGGCGCTTGCCACGATCAGCGGTGTTGCGGGCGGCTACCTCGTTTACGATTGCAAGCAGGACGAAGACGAGTACTTCTGCTGCTGTGACGATGATGATTGCTGCTGCGAATGTGACGACGACGATATGGACCTCGACGGGGAACTGTTCTCCCGCGACGAGGAAGCGTCCGAGAACGACGCCGAACCGGAATCGTAAAAAAAGAAAAAGAACGCCGATTTCGGCGTTCTTTTTTTGCCATGAAAAAAGCCCGTGAAATTCACGGGCTTTTCATTTGATGTAAAATCAGCTTCTGTTCTTGCGGAGGATATTCATGATATCGTCGAAATCGCTGTCGGAGATCAGATTATCCTTTCCTTCCTTCGGCATAGCCGCGGGAGCTTCCTTTGCGGGAGCGGATGCCACAGGCGTTGCCTGCGGACGAGCAGACGAAATCGGCGTAGCGACGGTTTTCTCCTCGGTCTTGAAGCCGGTTGCGATGACGGTGACCTTGATCGTGTCTTCCAGCGTGTTATCGAACGTAGCACCCCAGATGATGTTGGCTTCGGGATGCGCTTCGTTCGAGATCATGGAAGAAGCGGTTTCCACTTCGTCGAGACTGATGTCGGGAGAAGCGGTGATGTTGATCAGAATACCGGTAGCGCCGGAGATCGACGTTTCGAGCAGAGGGCTCGTCACAGCCGCTTTTGCCGCGGTCTCGGCTTTGTCGCGACCGGTGCCGACGCCGACACCCATGTGCGCGTAGCCGGCGTTTCTCATAACGGAAGAAACGTCCGCGAAGTCGAGGTTGACGATGCCGGGGATATTGATCAGATCGGAGATGCTCTGCACGCCGTGACGAAGCACGTCATCCGCATATTCGAATGCGTTGGCGAGCGTGATGCGGTTCTCGGAGATCTGTTTCAGTCTTTCGTTCGGGATCACGACGAGAGAATCGACGAATTCGCGCAAAGCGACGATACCGTTCTCCGCCTGGATCATACGTTTTCTGCCTTCAAAAGAGAAGGGCTTGGTCACGATACCGATGGTCAGAATGCCCATGTCTTTGGCGATCTTCGCCACGACGGGAGCCGCGCCGGTTCCGGTGCCGCCGCCCATACCTGTGGTGATGAACACCATATCGGAGCCGCGAATGATGTTGGCGATATCCTCGAGGTTTTCTTCCGCCGCCTGCTTGCCGATGTCAGGGTTGGAGCCAGCGCCGTGACCTTTCGTGATTTTTTCGCCGATTGCGATCTTCGTAGGAGCGCTGGACGTCAGGAGAACCTGTTTGTCGCAGTTCACCGTCACAAAGTCAACGCCCTGGATCCCCGACTCGATCATACGGTTGACTGCGTTGCCACCGCCGCCGCCGACACCGATAACTTTGATTTTCACGCCGCTATCGTAGTTAGAATTAAATTCAAATCCCATTTGTTTGTCCTCCTGGTTCTTTTCACTCGAAAATAATGATACGCTATTATTGTAATATGTTTTTTCGCGTTTTGCAAGGGGTTTTTGAAATTTATTTAAAAAAAACACAAAAAAACAAAAAAATAAGCGCATTTTTCGGATTTGCCCCGAAAAATGCCGCGAAAATGCTTATTCGACGACACCGGTCATCTCAAAAGAGACGGCACCCGTGCCCTCAGCGCGCAAAATACCGCTGACGTGCTTCATCGTGCGGTCGAGATAGGCGAGCGTTTCGCCGCAATGATGTAGTTTTTCGCTCAGTCCGTCCGGCGAGCCGCAGAGAAACGTGTATTTGCCGCCGTCCAATTCGGCGCGAATGTCCTGCGTCGAGGAAAGGTCGATGGCGCTGACGCGCGGCGCGATCACCGACGTGCGAAATGTCGAAAGGAGCTTCGGCGCGGCGGAATCGGCATCGGCAAATTCGATTTTTTTGCCGAATGCGGGTTGCTTGATCGGGGGAAGAGAAAGCTTCGTCGGCGCGATTTCGGCGGCGGAAAGCTCGTCCGGAACGAATTCGAGCGGGATCAGCTCCTCCGAGAGAATGAGACAGCCGCTTTCGCTTTGCAGATAATACCGCGCCGGATATTCATCGACCGTGATGCGGATTCCCTGAAACAGCACACGCCGCACTTTGACGGAGCGGATGTAAGGGCTGACGGCGCGGACGTCGGACGCGACGCTGTCAAGATCGACCGCATAAAGATGCGTGTCGGCGCGGATCGCGGCGGCATCCATGACGCTCACCTGCGAAACGACGTTCGTGCCGACGATTTCCAGCGTTTTCACGCGGCATTTTGCGAGAAACCACACGGAAATCGCCGCGACGCACAGGAGAAAAAGCGCCGTGAGCAAGACGATGCGACGGTGCAGTTTTTTCTCTGTCATGCGGGAAACGTTCGATTCAGACTTCATTTTTTCTTGTGGCGGTCGAGCAGGACGAATACGTCGCGGCCGAGGAGCCGGTCGATGTCCCGGAGGATCGCGTCCTTTGCGTTCGGATTGGCGAAGGTGCGGATATTTTGACGGAGCGAACGGCGAAATTCCGCATCGGTCCGGATGCGGCGCACGCTCGCTTCGAGCAGATCGGGTGTCAAATGCTTTTCTTCGATCAGAACGGCGGCATCCTTGTCGGCGAGCCGTTTGGCGTTTTCATATTGATGATTGTTCACCACGTTCGGGGAGGGAATGATGACGCAGGCGCGCCCGAGGAGCGCCATTTCGGAAAGCGTCATCGCGCCGGCGCGGCAGATCACGACGTCGGCGACGCGCTCCCACGCGGGCATATCGTAGAGAAATTCCGCGATGCGGACGTTGGGCAGATCGGTGAGCTTCGCCGCCTCGGCTTTTTGCAGAAAGTCGGCGTAGCCGGAGCGCCCCGTCGCGTGCACGTGAAAGACGGTCGGGTCTTTTGCGGCGACACGCGTCATCAGCGTGAGGGCTTCCTCATTGATGCGCTCCGCGCCGAGACTGCCGCCGAACGACAGAATGACACTTTGAATTTCGGACGGGATGCCGAGCGACGTGCGGATCGCGGCGATATCGTCTTCCTCGCCTTGCTTTGGCGGGGAGATCAGCGGATTGCCGACGCAGAGGATTTTGTCTTTCGCCGTCAGCAGTTTCGCCGTGGCTTCAAAATTCGTATAGATGCGGTCGATCTCGTTTTCGAGCATTTTGACCGCCTTGCCGGGAATCGCGTTGGATTCGTGGACGGCGGTCGGGATGCCGAGCTTTGCCGCCGCGTGCAGCGGCGCCCAGCAGACGTATCCGCCGGTGCCGATCACGATGTCGGGCTTCCATTCAAGCAGCAGTTTTTCCGCTTTGCGCGGCGCGGCAAAATAATCGTAGAGCGTCTTGAAATTTTCAAGTGTCAAGCGGCGCTGGAGTCCGTGCATTTCGATAGGATAGAGCGGATAGCCCGCCTTGGGAACGAGTTGATTTTCCAGTCCTTTTTTGGTGCCGATGAAGGCGATCTCGGAGGACGGCTCTTTTTCCCGGATCGCGTTTGCGATCGCGATCGCGGGATTGATATGTCCGCCCGTTCCGCCGCCGGCGAGAAGAACTCTCATAACTGCCTCCTTGTGTCGTCAGGATTCCATGATTGCCGCTTCTTTCGCGGCGGGAACGCGGCGTTCTCCCGAGGAGAAGCGCGAAATGGAAAGAATAATGCCCATCTCTGCGAGCTGCATTACGAGCGCGGTGCCGCCGTAGCTGAAAAAGGGAAGCGCGATGCCTGTGGTCGGGATCGTCGTCGTGACGACCGCGATATTGAGAAACGCCTGCACGCCGACCTTCAACGTCAGCCCCGCGGCGAGCAGGGAGGAGAAGGCATCGGGCGCATTTTTGGCGATATGGAAACCGCGCCAAATGAAGAAAACGAACAGCGCGATCAGCGTGATCGCACCGACAAAGCCCAGCTCCTCGCAGACGATGGCGAAGATAAAATCGTTCTGCGGCTCGGGCAGATAGAGATGCTTTTGATAGCTGTTTCCGAGTCCGACGCCGAAAAAGCCGCCGGAGCCGATGGCGAGCAAGCTCTCGTAGGGCTGATAGCCGCCGCCGGAAAGGTCGTTTTCGGGATGAAGCCAGACGTCCACGCGCTTTTTGGTGTAATCGGTAAATAAGATCAGCCCGAGCGCCGCCGCGCCGAACGAGCCGGCGATGCCGCCGAGCCATTTGGAGCTTGCGCCGGACATGAAGATCATGCACGCGCCGAGCAAAAACAGAATGATCGTGCCGGACATATGTTTTTCGAGCGCGACCGTGCCGCAGACGAGAACCACGATGCCCGCCGGAATCAAAATGCCGTAGCGGAACGTTTTGATGCGATCACCGAACTTGGCTATGTAAAGTGCCAAAAGAAGCACAAGCGCGAATTTCATGACCTCGGACGGCTGAAATTGCACGACTCTCAGATTGACCCAGCGCCGCGCGCCTTTGGACACCACGCCGATGCCCGGAACGAAGACGAGCCAAAGAAGCAGATAGCTCGCACCGAAGATGGGCAGAGCGATCTTTTTGAGAAACCCGTAATCGACGAGTGACATTCCGATCATCGCGAATACGCCGAGCGTCGCCCAGAGAAGTTGCTTTTTGATGAAATAAAAGCTGTCGCCCATACGGGCGTCGGCGTAAACGTAGCCCGCCGAGGAGACCATGATCGAGCCGTAGCAGAGAAGCAGAATGACGAGGACGAGAAACGGTCTGTCGACGCCGCCGCGCACGCGGTAAACGGTCGTTTTGTCCGGCGCGATCAGTTCACGGAAAAAAGAAAGAATCGGTTTTTTCTTTCGGGAGCGGTCAAGAGGAAATTCCGTCATCGTCTTACCTCCTCACGTTTTTATTATAGCGAAAATAATCAAAGAAAACAATAGGTAATGATTCCCATCACGAGCGTGACGCCGACGCCGAGAAAGACGATCGCCGGCTCGGACCAGCCGCATTGCTCGAAATGATGGTGGATCGGGGACATTTTGAAAATGCGTTTGCCGTGCGTCAGCTTGAAATAGGAGACCTGCAAAATGACGGACGCGGTCTCGATGACGTAAAAGAGTCCGACGAGCAGAATGACGAGCGGTTGATTCATCCAAAGCGCGAGTCCCGCGACCATGCCGCCGAGGAACAGGGAGCCGGTGTCGCCCATAAAGATGCGGGCGGGATGCCAGTTATAGACGAGAAAACCGAGGCAACCGCCGAAGACCGTTCCGGCGAGCAGAGAAAGGGAAAAATCGCTTCCGCCGAACGGGAGCGCGAATCCGCAGACGATGAAAAAGACCGCGACGACGGCGGAAACCGAACTGCAAAGCCCGTCGATGCCGTCGGTCAGATTGACGCTGTTATTGATGCCGACGAGCACGAGAAGCACGAGCAGATAATAGGCGGGACCGAATTCGACGGTTTTGCCGAAAAACGGGAAATAAACCGCGGTATCGATCAGATCCAAGAACGCCATGCCGAAAAGATAAAGCGCGGCGGCGACGAGTTGCAGGAGAAATTTCTGATAGGCGCGAAGTCCCTCGTTCTGCTTTTTGAGCAGCTTGGCGCGATCGTCGATAAAGCCGATCACCCCGCCGAGAAGCGCATAGCCGAGCGTCAGCCAGACGCGGAGCAGGGCTTCTTTTTCAAACGCGAAAAAGGAAAATGCCGCGGCGGTGAGCAGAATGGCGGCAATAAAGAAAAGTCCGCCCATCGTGGGCGTCCCTTCCTTCGATTTATGCCAGCGCGGTCCGATTTCGAGGATCGGTTGCCCGAGTTTTTTGCTGATCAGCGTGGGGATGAATTTTTTGGAAAACAGCGCGGTGAGCGCAAAGGGAATCAGCACGGATAAGATAAAGTAAAGCATGAAACACTTCCTGTTGTTCCGAACTCAAAGGAGCTGAATGACGCGTTCGAGTGCGATGGCACGGCTTGCCTTGAAGAGCACGACGTCGCCTTTTTGCAGAGTGGCGCGAATGATCTTTGCCGCGTCTTCGGCGTTTTCGGTGTCTTCGATGACGGTGATGGCGCTTTCGTCCATGCCGGCGGCGATGGCGCCTGCGGCGATCTTCGAAGCGGCTTTGCCGAACGTAATCAGACGCGAAACGCCGCACCGCGCCGCCTGATTGCCGATGTCGAAATGCGCGCTTTCCGAGACGTGTCCGAGCTCGAGCATATCGCCGAGCACGGCGACGGCGCGCGCGTTCTTGTTCTCCGCCGTCCGGCAAAGAACGTCGAGTCCGGCGTTCATGGATTCGGGGCTCGCGTTATAGCAGTCCTCGATGACGGTGAAGCCGTCCTTTTCGACGATAGCTTGCCGCATTTCCGCGGGGGTGAAATTCAGAAGCCCATAGCGGATCTTTTCTTCCGGCACGCCGAGCAGAACGCCGACGACGCAGGCGATGAGCGCGTTGTAGATATTGTGCTTTCCGATGACGTTGATGCGCAGGTCGGTCAGAAGGTCATCGTCGTGCATCCGCACGTCAAAAATCGTGTGGTCACCGAACATCCGGATGTTTTCCGCTTTGTAAACACAGCCGTTATTGTCGATGCCGACCGTGATCTTGCAGATGTCGTCCGCCTGCACGTCGCGGAGCAGGGGATCATCTCCGTTGAGGATCAGGATGCCGCCCGCTTTCATGCCGTCCACGATCTCCATTTTGGCGTCGCGGATCGCTTCGCGCGAGCCGAGATGCTCGATATGGGACGTGCCGATGCCGGTAATGACGGAGATGTCGGGCTCGGCGATTTTCGAGAGCGCGGAGATCTCGCCGCGTTGGCTCATGCCCATTTCGACGACGAGCGCCTTGTGCGACGCGTTGAGTCCGAGCAGTGTCAGCGGCAGACCGATTTCATTATTGAAATTGCCTTTGGTCTCGTTCGTTTTATATTTTGTGTCGAGAACAGAATAAATAAACTGTTTCGTCGTGGTTTTTCCGACGCTTCCCGTGACAGCGACGGAAAACGCGCGGAAGAACTGCTTATACCCGCGCGCGATATCGCCGAGCGCGGCTCTGGTATCGGGAACGACGACACAGGGGATCGGACAGGAATCGGGCACGCGGCTCACGACGGCAAAGATCGCCCCTTTTTCCGCGGCGACGGAAACGTAATCGTGTCCGTCAAAGCGGTCGCCGACGATGGCGACGAACGCGTCGCCCGGCTGAACCGTGCGGGAGTCGATGGAAATGCCGTGCGCAGTCAGCGACGGATCGCCGGAGGAAACGATGCCTTTCGTGAATTTTGCGATGGTTTCGAGCGTAAGTCCGCTGTCTTTCAAACTGAGATACATGATTTTCTGTCCTTTCTTTTTACGAAAGCGGAGTGCCGCTTTCGCTGTCGTCTTGATTAGATAAGAGTTCCGAAATGATGTCCGGTTCGCTGAACGGATGCTTGCCATGCGCGTCGGTCATCGTGCGCTCGTGTCCCTTGCCGGCGAGAAGCACGATTTCGCCGGCACGCGCCGTGCGGAGCGCGTAGGCAATCGCTTCCTTGCGGTCGGGGAGGAGGATTGGCGTTTGTTCGGTCATACCCGCCGCGATCTCATCGAGGATCGCTTCCGGCTTTTCGCTGCGGGGATTGTCGGAGGTCAGAATGACGCGATCCGCGATCGTCTCGGCGACGTGCCCCATCTGCGGCCGTTTGCCGCGGTCGCGGTCGCCGCCGGCACCGAACAAAACAGTCAATCTGTCGGTCAGCGGGCGAAGCGCAAAGAGTGCTTTTTCGAGCGCGTCGGGCGTATGAGCAAAGTCGATATAAACGGAAAAGTCCGTGTTTGTCGGTAGTTTTTCGAGCCGCCCGCATGGCGCTTCGAGGAGGGAAGCGTGCGCCACGGCTTCCTCGGCGGGAATTCCGAGCAGGATCGCGCCGGAAATTGCCGCGACGGCGTTTTCCGCGTGAAATTCGCCGATCAGCGGGAGAAAAACGCGATAGGGCTTGCCGAAGACGTCGAGCGTCAGATCGGTGCCGTTTGCGTGAGTGTGCAGATCGTGGAAATAAAATTCCGCGTTCGGCTCGAGAGAGGAATAGTAATACACGTCGCCGCTCGCGGCGAAGCCCATCGAAAGCGCGGTCGCGTCGTCGCGGTGCAAAAGAGAAATGCGGCACGCGCGAAAGAGCGTTTCTTTGGCGGCGCGGTATTCCTCGAAAGTTTTGTGATAATCGAGATGATCGCGCG
>CALEJO010000169.1 GCA_937898155.1 uncultured Clostridia bacterium
AGACGCGCATCGAGGCGGTGATCCCGTATTACGCGCGCTTTTTGGAAGCGGCGCCGACGGCCGGGGCACTTGCGGCGCTCGACGATGATCGGCTGATGAAGCTTTGGCAGGGACTCGGCTATTACAGCCGCGCGCGCAATCTCAAAAAAGCGGCGCTCGCCATCGTTTCGGACGGCGGAGAACTGCCGCGCACGGCGGAGGCGCTTCGCAGTCTGCCCGGCATCGGCGATTATACTGCGGGCGCGATCGCGTCGATCTGCTTTGGCGAGCCGGCACCGGCGGTGGACGGCAATGTGCTGCGCGTGCTGACGCGCCTTTGCGGGATCGAAGAAGACGTCACGCTTCCCGCAGTCAAAAAGCGTCTCTCCGACGCACTCCGCGACGTTTATCCGCGCGGACAGGAGGCGGGGACGCTCACGCAAGGGCTGATGGAGCTTGGCGAAACGGTCTGCATCCCGAATGGCACGCCGCGATGCGACGCGTGTCCGCTTGCCGCGCTCTGCACGGCGCGGGCGGAGCATCTGACGGATCGGATTCCTTATAAATCCCCCAAAAAAGAAAGGCGTGTGCAGAAAAAAACGGTCTTGCTCCTTTCTTGTATGGGGCAATACGCGATCCGCAAACGGGCGGAGCGCGGACTCCTCGCGGGGCTGTGGGAATTTCCGAATTTTGACGGCACGCTGACCGAGGCGCAAGTGTGGGAGCAGGCGCGCGCGCTCGGTGCGGAGCCGATCTCCGTGACGCCGTGCGTCCATGCCACGCACATCTTCACGCACGTGGAATGGCATATGACGGGCTACGAGGTCCTTTGCGCGACGCTTCCGCCCGAGTTGACGTGTGCCGCACCGCAAGCGATCCGCGAAGAATACGCGATCCCGACGGCATTCCGCGCGTTTTGCGATGTTCTCGAATAAGAATGAAAAAATCCCGATCGACCGATCGGGATTTTGCTTTTTCAGAACGCCATGCGTCCCCACGACGGCTCGCATTCCTCGAAGGGAGGAAGCCCGAGCAGCTCGCGTGCGCGGCGGATGTAATAGATGTAATTTTCGAGCGGCGTGCCGTTCGGAATGCGGTGATCGAGTCCGAAAACGATGCCGCCCTTCATCATGCAGGGCTGCATCTTGTAGACGAGTTCTTTCTCAATCTCCTCTTTCGTGCGGCGCAGAACGTGCTTGTCGATGCCGCCGCGGAACGCGATCTGATGCCCGTATTTTTGGCGCAGAGCGACGATATCCATATTGCCCGCCGGCTCGCAGGGATAGAAAATATTGATACCGGCTTCGATGAAGACGTCGATGACCTGATTCATATTGCCGTCGCTGTCCTGGCAGAAAAGCTTGGTGCCCGCGTTTTGCACGAGGTCCCAAGACTGCCGATAATACGGGAGCATGAATTCGCGGATCGTGGCGGGACCGATCAGCGGCGCGGTCTTGCCCGCCATGTCCTCGTGAATGGAAAGCTGGTCGATCGTGAGATGCTTTGAGATATCAGCAAGCACGCGCACATTCGTTTTGGAAATGGTGTCGAGGATATCGAAGATCAGTTCGGGATCCTCGTAAAACGCGACGCAGGCGTTTTCTTCTCCCATCAGCTCGCGCAAAATGTCGAAGCCGCCGAGGATTTCGGCTTTGATGAGCACGCCTTGCGCCTGCAACGCTTTGGCTTTTTCGATGTCCGCGTCGGTCAGACGGCACGCATCGTCCTCGAACATATGCTTGATTTTCTGCCAGTCGTCCATCGTTTCGACGGGATAATTTTCGGGGAGCGGAATGGTTGAGGTGCGTTTATCCATGCGCACACGTCTGCCGTAATTGTCGATGGCGACGTAGTAGCGCTCGTTGTCTTCGAGCACGACCTCCTCGGGGCAATGGATCGCGCCGAGATTGCCGATCTGATGATAGGGAACATAGTCGAATGCGAACGCGCGCATTTTGATCATGTCTTCGGTCGCGCCCTGTTCGCGCCATTCGCGGTCGAGCCCGACGATGGGACCGAACAGCTCGGAAAACATCGGACGTTCCGGATTTTGATAGGTCATGAGGTCCACGTATTGACGGTTGGTCCATTTCATTGCGATGATTCTTCCTTTCTGCGAGAGGTGCGCGCTTCTTTTCGCGCGCCGCGGATATATTTCGGCAGGCGCATCATACGTCCGAGTCGTTTCGGCTCTCGGAGGAGGCGCCAGAGCCATTCGAGCCGGAGCAGGATGAAGAGGCGCGGCGCGCGCTTTGCCGTGCCGGCGTAAATATCGAGCGAGCCGCCGAGACACGCCGCGAGGCGCACGGTGCGGAGCGCGTCTTTATTTGCGAAAATCCAGTTTTCTTGGAGCGGCGCGCCGAGGCAAACGAAAATGAGCGCGGCGCCGGAGGCGTTGATTTCTTCGATCACGGCGTCGTTTTCCGCGCCTGTCTTCTCGAAATAGCCATCGTGCGTGCCGCAAACGGTCAGCGACGTATATTTGACGCGCAGACGCTCTGCCGCGCGTTCGGCGACGGTCGGTTTTCCGCCGAGCAAAAAGACACCGATGCCGGCTTCCGCCGCATGCTTAATCATGGCTTCGCCGAATTCGACGCCAGCGACCTTTTCTTTCAGCGGCGTGCCGAGAATCTCCGCCGCGCGCAGAATACCCGCGCCGTCCGGCAGAATGAGCGAGGCGCCTCGGATCGTTTCCATCAGCGAAGCGTCGAGAAGCGCGTCGTATGCGATCTCCGCGTTCGGGGTGACGACGACGGAAACGCCGTCTTCCTGCAAAAGCGCGTCGGCACGCGCCACGGCTTCCCGCATCGTCACATTGTCGAACGGGATTCCGCGCACCGTGATCTGTTCCATTCCGTCACCTTCTTTCCTGTCTATTTTACCACAAAAACGAAAAAAAACAAGGACGCGGGGGAAAATATCAAAAAAAGCCAAAAAATCGGCGGATTTTTTATAAACGAAAAAGAAAAAATCCATTTTCCGAAAGAAATCAAAAATAAATATAGACAACTGCGGAAAAAGATGCTATACTATATTAGTTAAAATGGCATTTTTTTGGAGGAACGTATGCGCATGATCCAAATGACCGAGGGAACGGTTCACACCAACGTGTATCTCCTCTCGGACGAGAACGGAAACGCGGCGTTGATCGACCCCGCGGCGAACGCGGAGGGAATTCTCGCGCAGCTTTCGGCAAACGGGCTGACGCTTCGCGCGATCTTTCTGACGCACGCGCATTTCGATCATTTCGGCGCGGTGGAAGAGGTGGCGCGGCAAACGGGCGCCCCGCTTTATCTTGCGCACGCGGACGCGGAGCTTCTGACGGCGGGCGAAAAGAACGGTTCCGTCTCGCTCGTCGGGCGTCCGGCGGTCTGCCGGACGAAGCCGACGCTGCTTCACGAAGGGGATCGGATCGCGGTCGGTCATCTGACGGTTTCCGTCACGGAAACGCCCGGTCATACGCGCGGCTCCGTATGCTATTTTCTCGAAGAAGACGGCGCACCGCTCCCGGACGTTTTCACAGGCGACACGGTGTTCGCCGAGGGCTACGGCCGCACCGATCTTTACGGCGGCGATCACGCGGCGATGTGGGCTTCGCTGAAAAAGATTCTGCCGCTTTTGCGCGGCAAAACGGCGCATCCCGGCCACGGGCCGAGCCGTTCATTCTGAGATTTGATTTTGATTTCCAATTTGAGAAAGGGTAAAACGATATGGATTTTCAAGCACTTGCGGAATTACTGTTCCCGGACGTCACGCTGACGCCGGAGGACATGGACAAGCGGTATCCGCCGCGTGACCTGCCCGAGGGGGCAAAGGTGACGCGCTTTGCGCCGAGCCCGACGGGCTTTGTGCATTTCGGCGGACTGTTTCCGTCGATGGTCGGCGAGCGCCTCGCGCATCAGAGCGGCGGCGTCTTTTATCTTCGCATCGAGGATACCGATGCCAAACGGGAAGTCGAGGGCGCGTCGGAGAGCTTGATCAAAACGCTCGCCACCTACGGCATCCGGTTTGACGAGGGCGCGGTGTTGGATGAAAACGGCAAGATCGCCGACAAGGGCATTTACGGGCCGTATAAGTAGAGCGAGCGCGCG
>CALEJO010000170.1 GCA_937898155.1 uncultured Clostridia bacterium
CGCGCGCCTTGTATCTCTCGGCGCAGCGGCAGAGCTCCGCGAGGTCCCCCTCGGGACGCGTCAGCCCCGTCGCGAGGAACGACGTCACGCCGTCCGCGAGCTTGCCGCGTCCGATCGTCTCGAACGCCTCGTCCGTCGGCTTGATCCCGTGCTTTTTGGCGACAAGAAACGAGAAGAACGTTTTGAGGTCGAGCCGATATTCGTCCACCGTTTTTTCGGAACGCCCCTGAATCACGAGTTTATATTGCAAAAATCGCTCGACCACGTCGGGCATCCGCGGAACCGTCGCCATGCGCACACCTCTTTTCTTCTTGTTTCTCTTATTTTACCACGGAATTTTGTCTGATTCAAGAGGATTTTGGATAAAAAAGTCCGTTCCGCGCGGCGGAACGGACACATTTTTATTGCTTCGTTTGCTTCAAAAGCGGGAGCAGATCGAATACCGTTTTCACGGGAATCAACACGGTTCCCTTGCCGACGCGCACCTCGTTTTTTTGCAGGTTGCGGCTCGGCACGACGATCTTCGTAAACCCGAGGCGTTCGCCCTCGTGAATACGCTGTTCGATGCGCGAGACGGCGCGCACCTCGCCCGAAAGCCCCAATTCGCCGATGCAAAGCACGTCGTCGGGGATCGGCAGATCACGCAAGCTCGAAATCATCGAAAGCGCCAGCCCGACGTCCGACGCGGTCTCCTCGATCTTGATGCCGCCGATGACGTTGACGTAAACGTCGTGCGTCGAAAATTGCAGTCCCAGCCGCTTTTCCAGCACGGCGAGAATCAGCGAGCTGCGGTTATAATCCACGCCCATCGACATCCGGCGCGGAGACGGAAAAACGGTCGGCGTCGCCAAAACCTGCACCTCCGCGATCAGCGGGCGCGTGCCCTCAATGACACAGATCGCGCAGTTGCCGGAAACGCCCTGCGGGCGATCGGCGATCAGCATTTCGGAAGGGCTGATCACCTCGCGGAGCCCGCGATCAGTCATCTCGAATACACCCAGCTCGTTGGTCGAGCCGAAGCGGTTCTTGATCGCGCGGATCATGCGACAGTTCTGTCGGCTCTCGCCCTCGAAATACAGCACCGTATCCACCATATGTTCCAGCACCTTCGGACCCGCGATGCTTCCCTCTTTATTGACGTGCCCGACGAGAAGCACCGCCGTGCCGTCGGTTTTTGCTTTATTGATGAATATTCCCGCTGATTCACGGATCTGCGTGACGCTGCCCGGGATCGTATTGCTTTCGCTGTGATACATCGTCTGGATCGAATCGACGATGATAACGTCCGGATGTAGTTTTGTCGCGTGGCTCAATACTTTTTCGACGTTCGTCTCGGTCAGCACATAAAGATTTTTCGGGTGGATGCCGAGGCGTTTGGCGCGCATGGAAATCTGCGCGGCGGATTCCTCGCCCGAGACGTAGAGCACGATGCGGTCCTCCGCGAGCGACGCGCAAACCTGCAAAAGAAGCGTCGATTTACCGATGCCCGGCTCGCCGGAAAGAAGCACCACCGATCCCTCGACGATCCCGCCGCCGAGCACGCGGTCAAATTCCCCGATGCCCGTCGCGCGGCGCAGATAGTCCGGCAGCTCCTCGTCCGTCAGCCGTTGCGGCTCGAATTCCCCGGGCGC
This sequence comes from uncultured Clostridia bacterium, assembly GCA_937898155.1. GTDB lineage: Bacteria > Bacillota > Clostridia > Oscillospirales > CAG-272 > QALR01. The sequence goes on from CALEJO010000170.1 coordinate 1,632, forward strand.
ACGCACAAGCATCGTCTGCCGTTTCGCCGCCGGCGTCGCCGCGGTCGGCTCCTCCTCATAAGTCTCCTCGGAGAAGGTATTCCAACTCCCGCATTGCGGGCATCTGCCGAGCCATTTCGCGCTCTGATAATCACATTCGCCGCAAACATAGACCGTCTTTGCTTTTTTCATACAAACCGTCCTACTCCGGACCGCCCTCCGCGTCGTCGAGATAAGTGAGGATCGCGGTATAGATCGTCACCGCGAGGCGCTTTTGGTAGTCCTCTGTTTTCAGTAATTCCGTTTCCTCCGCATTCGAGAGGAAGCCGCATTCCACCAGCACGGCGGGGATTTCCAGCTCCCGAAGCACATAAATCGCGTCGCCCGCCGACTTGCATTTGCGGTCGTTTTCCGCGTCAATCCCCGCGAGCGCCGAAAGGCGGATCGCCTCCGCGAGCGTGCGGCTCTCTTCGCGGTTGTCGGAATAATAGACCTGCAAGCCGCGATATTTTTCGACGGGGTATTTGTTCATATGGATGCTGACAAAAATCGCGTTTTCCGCGTGCGACGCGATGGCGACGCGGGCGCTCAGATCGTCGAGCTTTTTGTGAAGCGAGGTCGGCTCCGCCAGCTCGATATCGTCATTTCGCGTCATGACGACCTCGACGTCCGCCGTTTTGAGAAGCGCCGCGAGCTTTTGCGCGACCGCGAGATTCAGCCCTTTTTCGAGCGTGCCGTCCGAAGCGGACGCGCCGCCGTCCCTGCCCCCGTGTCCGGGGTCGATCACGACCGTGACGGTCGGAGCGGCATTCACCGCGACAGGCGCTTCGCCCGTCACGCGCGCGACGGCGTTGCCGAGCGCCAACGCGCAGAAGATCAGCACCGCCGAGCAAAAAGAAAATTTCAAAAGGAAGCCGGCGGTCTGCCGGAAGCGTTCGTTTGCCAAATCATCACCGCCGTTTTCATGGATTCAATGCAATCTATGAAGCGGGCGGCGGGATTATGCGTCAGTTTTTCTTTTTCGGGAAAAGCGAAAATTCTTTCGTGCCGAGGAAATAGCCGAGTCCCGCGAAAAGCATCGGCAAAACGGACACCGTCACGTAAGAAAACGGCGATCCCGTCAAAAGCCGCAACCCAAGCGCGGGCGCGTCCCATAGCAGTTCGATGACGGAGAAGATCGCGTGCAGCTTCTGCACGCCGGCATAGTCCTGATAGAAAAACGCGATCAGATATACGATATTCACGAGGAAACTCGGCACCGACGCGAGTGCGCCGAGCACGAGTCCCCGTGCGGGGCGAAGCGTCATGCGTCCGCCTTTGGCGCTCAGCGCGTCCTTGGCGCCGCGCTCCCAAAGCTGGATGCGCACGAGATAATAATAAAACGCGAAGATCAGCACCGTGATCAGCACGACAAGAAGCGTCTTCGCCTGCTCGGTCATGGAGAGTTCAAGCGTAAACGGGCTGAGGCACATCACGCTGAACACCGAAAGCGCGAGGTGCGTCGTGAGAAGTTTAAATATATCGCGCCGATACGCCGACCAAAATTCCTTGAAACGCATAGAAAAGATTCCTTTCCGTTCTCTTTGGTTTTATTATACCGAATTTTCGCGCGTTTCGCAAGGGCTTTGCCGAAAATTTCGCCAAGGATGCGCTCAGGCGGAACTTTTTTCGGCAAATCTCTTGTATTTTGCTTCCGAACGCGTTATAATGAAAAAAATATAAAATGGAATATTATTTCAAAAGGGGACTTCATATATGAAACGCACGACCATCAAAGAGCTTTACGCATCTCCCGCATCCTTCGCCGACCAAACGATCACCGTTGCCGGCTGGGCAAAAACCATCCGCGCCAGCAACGCGTTCGGCTTCATTGAGCTGGGCGACGGCAGCACGTTCCCGCGTCTGCAAATCGTCATGGAAGCGGACAAGCTCGAAAACTATACCGAAATCGCACAGCAGAACGTCGGCGCGGCGCTCGTCGCCACCGGCACGCTCGTCTTGACACCCGAAGCCAAACAGCCGTTCGAGCTGAAAGCGACCGCCATCGCGGTCGAAGGCGTCTCCACGCCCGATTTCCCGATCCAGAAGAAAAAGACCTCGCTCGAATTTCTCCGCACGATCCCGCATCTGCGCCCGAGAACGAACACGTTCCAGGCAGTGTTCCGCGTGCGCTCTGAGGCGGCATACGCGATCCACAAATTCTTCAATGAGCGGGGCTTCGTTTACGTCAACACGCCTCTGATCACCGTCTCCGACTGCGAGGGCGCGGGCGAAATGTTCCGTGTCACCGCGCTCGATATGGACGATCTGCCGAAAACCGACGACGGCAAGGTCGATTTCTCGCAGGACTTTTTCGGCAAGGCGGCAAACCTCACCGTCTCCGGTCAGCTCAACGGCGAATGCTTCGCGCAGGCGTTTGCGAAAATCTATACGTTCGGTCCGACGTTCCGCGCCGAGCGCTCCAACACCCAGCGCCACGCGGCGGAATTCTGGATGATCGAGCCCGAGATCGCGTTCGCAGATCTGCACGACTATATGGACCTCGCCGAGGCGATGACCAAATCCGTCGTCGCGCACGTGCTGGAAACCTGCGCACCCGAACTCGAATTCTTTAACAAATTCGTCGATAACACACTTCTCGACCGTCTGCATAACCTGATTACGAACGATTTTGCGCGCATCTCCTATACGGAAGCGATCAAGCTCCTCGAAGAGAGCGGAAAAGCGTTTGACTATAAGCCCTATTGGGGCTGTGATATGCAGACCGAGCATGAGCGGTATCTCTGCGAGCAGGTCTTCCAAAAGCCCGTCTTCGTCACCGATTATCCGAAGGAGATCAAATCGTTCTATATGCGCCTGAACGACGACGGCAAGACCGTCGCGGCGGCGGATATGCTCGTGCCGGGCGTCGGCGAGATCATCGGCGGCAGCCAGCGCGAGGAGCGTCTCGATATGCTCGAAGCCGCTTACAAGCGTTGCGGGCTGAACGAGGAAGATTACTGGTGGTATACCGAGCTTCGCAAATACGGCTCGACGCATCACGCGGGCTTCGGCCTCGGCTTTGAGCGTCTGATCATGTATATCACGGGCATTTCCAATATCCGCGACGTCGAAGCGTTCCCGCGCACGACCGGAAACGCCGATATTTAACGCAAAAAACGGAGGACATCTATGACATATCCGCAAATGAGCGCGGACGAACTCCGCGCGGAAAAAGCGTCTCTCGAAGCCGCGTATCGCGCAGTATGTAAACAGCATCTCTCGTTGAATCTCGCGCGCGGAAAACCGTCGAGCGAACAGCTCGACCTTTCCGAAGCGATCCTTTCGTTCCCCGCCACGAGCGCGGAAACGATCGCGCCCGACGGCATGGACACCCGCAACTACGGGTTTCTGACCGGCGTGCCCGCTCTGCGCTCGCTCTTTGCCGATCTGCTCGGCGTCGGGGAGGAAGACATCCTGCTCGGCACAAATTCCACACTTTCGATGATCTACGACGCGGTGTGCCGTGCCGTGCTGTTCGGCGTCTGTGACGGATGCAAGCCGTGGAAGGATCAGGGCACGATCCGCTTTCTCTGCCCCACGCCCGGCTACGACCGCCATTTCGCCATTTGCGAAAAATTCGGCATCGAAATGATCCCCGTCGCCATGACGGGACACGGGCCCGATATGGACGCGGTGGAGGCGCTCGTCGCCGATCCGCAGGTCAAAGGAATGCTCTGCGTGCCGAAATACGCGAATCCGACCGGCGAGACCTACGATGCCGAAACGGTGCGCCGCATCGCCGCGCTGAAACCGGCGGCACGCGATTTCCGCGTCTTCTGGGATATGGCATATCTGCTCCACGATCTCGACGAAACGCCGGATACGCTCGAAAATATCTTCACGCTCGTCAAGGGCACGCCGAACGAAGACCTCGTGCTCGGCTTCTTCTCGACCTCGAAAATCACCTATCCGGGTGCCGGCGTCGCCATGATGATCTCCGGCAAAGCGAACGTCGAACGCGCGGTCCGCGATATCTCGATCCGTATGATCGGCCCCGATAAGATCAATCAGCTCCGCCACCTGCGCTATCTGCAAAACGCTGCGCACATGAAAGAACTGATGCGGGAGCACGCGGCGATCCTCGGTCCCAAAATGGACGCCGCGGCACGCATCCTCGATGAAGAGCTGACTCCCTGCGGCGTCGCGCATTTCGTGAAGCCCCACGGCGGCTATTTCATCTCGCTGAACGTCTATCCCGGCACCGCGAAACGCACCGAGGCGCTCGCCAAAGCGGCAGGCGTCACGCTGACGCCCGCGGGCGCCGCGTTCCCGTATCATCGCGATCCGAACGATGAAAATCTGCGCATTGCGCCCTCGTATCCCCCGCTTGCCGAAGTCGAAGCGGCGATGCGCGTGGTCGCGCTTTGCGCCAAACTCGCGGCGGCGGAGGTTCTGCTCCGCTGACCGCATTCCACAGAAAGGGCGCTTTTCTTCATGAAAATCACCGTGTTAGCCGGCGGTTATAGCCCCGAGCGCGACGTGTCGCTCCTCTCGGGCTCGCTGATCGCCAATTCCCTTTGCAAAAGCGGCCATGAGGTCGCGCTCGCAGACGTCTTTTTCCCGATCGACCGCGCCGCGATCCCCACTATGTTCCGCCGCGACGGCGGATATACCTACCGGATCCCTACCGCGCCGCCCGATCTGACGGCGCTCCGCCAAAAAGTTCCGGGCACCGCGCTCGTCGGCGACGGCATCCTGGACCTTTGTGCGGCGGCAGACGTCGTTTTTCTCGCGCTCCACGGCGGGATGGGCGAGGACGGTCGCATCCAAGCTATTCTCTCCTCCATGGGCATTCGCCACACGGGCAGCTCGTTTGAGGGCTGTCTGCTCGCCATGGACAAAGCCATCTCCAAGCGCATCTTCCGCGCGAGCGGCATCCCGACCGCCGATTTCCGCGTGCTCGAAAAGGGCGAAGACGCCTCGTCGGTCGCGCTTCCGTGCGTCGTCAAGCCCTGCTCCTGCGGCTCGTCCGTCGGTGTTTCGATCGTCTCGACCGAAGACGAACTCGCGAAAGCGCTTGATTTCGCCTATGCATATGAAGACAAGGTCGTGATCGAAGACTTCATCGTCGGACGGGAATTTTCCGTCGGCGTGCTGAACGGACGCGCGCTTCCCGCGGTGGAGATCCGCCCGAAGAGCGGCTTTTACGATTACGAACGAAAATATCAGTCCGGCATGACCGACGAGCTCTGCCCTGCCCCTCTCCTCGAAGCGGAAGCGGAACGGCTCGGCAAGCTGGCGCTGAAAGTGCATCGCGCGCTCGGGCTCGGCTCGTATAGCCGCGTGGACGTGATGCGCGACGAAAAAACGGGACGGTTTTTCGTCCTCGAAGCGAATACGTTGCCCGGCATGACGCCGATGAGCTTGCTTCCGCAGGAAGCGGCGGCGGCGGGCATTGACTACGATACGCTCTGTCTCACCATCGCGGAGGCGGCGCTATCTGAATAAAAAGGAAGAAATTATGAAAAAAGCCATTCTCGGCATTGACGTCGGCGGCAGCACGACGAAGATCGTCGGCTTTTCCGGCGACGCGATCATCGCGCCGCAACTCGTCAAAGCGGCGGACCCACTGACCTCACTTTACGGTGCGTTCGGCAAATTCACCGACGAAAACGAAATTGAGCTTTCTGATATCGAAAAAGTCATTCTGACGGGTGTCGGCGCGTCTTACGTGGCGAAACCCCTCTACGGGCTTTCCTGCGAAACGGCGAACGAATTTGACTGCGTCGGACGCGGTGGGCTGTATCTTTCCGGGCTCGGCGAAGCCATCGTCGTCAGTATGGGCACGGGCACGGCACTCGTCCACGCGAAGCGCGGCGCCAAAACCGAATATCTCGGCGGCACAGGCGTCGGCGGCGGCACGCTGATCGGGCTTGCCAAGAAGATGCTCGGCATGGAAAGCATCGAGCATATCGTCGAAACCGCCAAGGGCGGCGTGCTCGACCACGTCGATCTCAAAATCAAGGACATCACGGCAAACCGCGCGTCGATCTCCCTGCCCGAATCCATGACCGCCGCGAATTTCGGCAAGCTCTCCGACATCGCGTCGCAGGCGGACATCGCGCTCGCCATTCTCAATATGGTCTTTGAGACCGCGGCGATGCTCGGCGTCTTCGCGGCGCGCGATAAAGGGCTCCGCGACATCGTGCTGACGGGCAACCTTTTGACGATCCCGCAGGCGAAGGACATTTTCGCTTCGCTGACCGACATCTTCGGCATGCACTTCCTGATTCCCGAGAACGCGCAGTTCGCGACCGCGATCGGCGCGGGACTGCTTTGACTGAGAAAACAAAAACCGCTTGCGTGCAAGCGGTTTTTTCTGTATGAGTGCATCAAACGGTGCCATGCGCCGGCAACGATCAAGTCGGCATTTGCTCGTTGATTTCATTCAGCAAATTGATGGTTTTATAAGTCTTTTCACAATGTTTGCATTGCCAATCGCAGTTGCTCTTTTTGGCTTTTTGATGCAGGATTTCCAATTCGTTTCCGCAAATCGGGCAATTCACCCGTTCGCTCCGCCACAACTTTTTCAAAAACGCGATGGCTTCCGCGCGCGAATTCATTTTCAGCTCTTTTAATTTGATCTGTTGCATACGGTGTCTCCGCATTTTTATTTTGTGATTGCTCAAAAAAACGAAAATTCAGTCATGGACATAGATTCTGCTCATGTGGGATTCGCCGTCCCCGTGCGCCATGCACAAGAATTTCCAGCCGTATCTTTCATAAAAGTTTGTATGGTCGGTCAGCAGATAGATAGGCGTAATGCCTTTTGCGCGCATATCCTCAACGACCATATTCAACAGATGTCCGGCAATTCCTTGACACCTGACGCGCTCTTCGGTATAAACCGCACAGATATTGGGAGCAAGGTCTTTTCGATCGTGGAAGTCATTTTCAATCACGCCCATTCCCCCGACAATCTGATCCCCATCCAAGCAAAGATACCAGCCATATTCCGTTTCTCCTCTGAGATAGGACTTCATACAGGCGAGGTAAGCATCTGTTGGAACGCCCCATTTCTCATGGAACCAATCCGCGGCGTATTCTTTCCGTTTCGGGCATTCTCGCAAAGTCATATAAGTATATTCCATATTTTTCTCCATAAATTCTGATGTGCCGAACCATGGACAAAAAACACAAACGTTGTTTTTCTTGTCGTTGTCTTCTGCTCGACAAATCGGGATTTGACGAGATCGTCAAGTTTTTGGAGTTCCAATTGCCTTTGCTCAATAATTCGTTGCACTGATTGTAAACTTGCCACTATTTCAGACTGTTTGGATTCATCATATACTGGTATTTGATATCTGATCCATGCATTTAAGTCTATTGATTTGCCTTGTCTGCTGCCTCGTTTCATATACCTCAAAAACATATCAATGTTTCTTGCTTGCAGGCAAAAGCGAAGGTAATCACAATCAATATCGCTAATTTGGTATGTATGATATGCCGGTGATACAGAATAAACCACATCATCAGTAAGCACACCTATATCCATTTGAACCGAACCCATGCCAACCGCAAGTGTGTTTTTTCGTATGACTTTGTTTTTAGAGTAATCCTTGGCAAGTTCTTTTGAATAAATGCTTTCTCGCGTTCTTATTCCGTATCGTCCAACTGCAACCGGGCGATAATTTTTTCGCCATTTAATTCTTTATAATATCACCTCTCAATCATAGCCACCAACAGCATCGGGAAGATTTTTGTATTCCGGAGTTTCGTATAATACAGATCTCATAAAGCCAATAAAACCAACGAAATTTTGGGCATCATTATCGGTATTCCTAAAGCCTTGAGCCGTATCGTCACCGCGAATAATATAGGTATTTCCGTTCGCTGTTATTTTTATTTCATAGGTGTAGTTCGTGCTTACGCTGAATTGTAGACCATCTTTATCTGCAAGCACATCATTTGTCATTTTACGGTCAATGGAACAGATTTGATATTCCAACACTTTGGAATAAATGGCTTTTAGCGTTTCTTCGCTTGGCACGAAATTTGCATTTGCAGTACCGTTTTCAACAAGATCTTTTTGGAGAGTTCCCGTGTAAGTATCGTAGATTTCTTCTGCCATGTACTTGGACGAAAATCGAATGGCAAAATCCTTTGGCATTTCAGTAGGTAGCTCTATATCACTATTTTTCTCTTTGTTGTCTCCATTGGTATAGTCATACTCAATATGTGTTGCTACGTCGTTGCTATCGAAAAACACACGGTTTACTTTATATCCAATATTCTCTTTCATCCAATATTCGACGTAATCATTTTTATAAATGTCTGCTACGCCATATCTCTGTTCGATTTTTTCTTTTGATTTGCCTATGACCCAATCCTCATCAAAATTGGTTGTCCAAGCATATACGGTCAAACCAAATACCAACAACACCAAGATGCAGACAGCAGATATTATAAGGGTTCTTTTCTTTGTGTTGGTCATAATCTTTCACCTCCGAATCAATGCAGCACCATATCAATATAGGTATCAAGGTTATATTCGTTGCCCCACGAATTAACGTCAATCACATACAAATTACCCTCATACAAGAACTTAGCTTGACCGTGCATTGCACCGTCTTGAATCAACGAATAGTAGACGGTTATACCGTTGATCTCCTTCGTTAGTCCTTGTTCTTCGTATCCACCAATATAACTATCATCAACGCTATCTCTGTTGAAGATAATGTAATAGTCCACGCTATCGGTTGTCTCTCCATTGGGATAGGTAGCACGAATTTGCAACTGCAATGGTTTTTCAAGGTTTGCCTCTAAACCATTGTCTCCATTGATAGAATCATACGATATCAAAATACGCTTTGTGTTGGATTCATCAAGATCGAGTTTGGAATACAAGGTATCATATCCCAATGCGGTGTGTACTTCCTCAATAGAATTGTAGGTGTTGGAAACAGGCGCATCGCTATGCGAGCCTTCAAATATTAAATTCATAATTGGCAACGCACAAATTAGCAAAACGAAACAAGCTGCCGCAAGCGAAGCCCACTTCACCCAATCGTTCTTTTTCGGCTTCTTTTTCTCCGCCAGATCTGCCTTCACTGTGAAATACCGTTCAAGAATAAATGCTTTTTTCTTATTTGTCCTCTTGTATGTTACTGCGTCGCTTACAAGATCTTCGGGGAGATTTCCGATTGCTTCAGAAATTCTCGGTGTTTTCATATTTCAACGCCCTCCTTGATCAGGTAGTCGATGAAGAAAACGAGCGGACGCTCGATGCGCTCGAAATCGCGTTTCAGCATCGGGACCTGTTCGGCTTCGTTGCGGATGCCGTCAAGCATGGACCGAACCTCTCCCTTGAGGCTGG
>CALEJO010000171.1 GCA_937898155.1 uncultured Clostridia bacterium
GGCCCCCCTGATCTGGACGGCGACGCAGGTCGGCGTCCGCGGCGCGCGCACGCTTGACGGCGAGCGCGTTTTTGCGCTCGTTATCGCGTTCGTCGGCGCGGCAAAGGTGCGTATCGCTGATATGCAGAAGCGTCAGCGGCTCCGTGCCGAGACGGAGTTCGGTTTCGATGCGTTTCACGGTCAGATCACCTCGAATAAGCGTTTTTTCTGATGCTTGGTGAGCGTCTTTTCCGCGCGAATCCATGCGCGGCAGTCCTCGTCGGAGCGGACGCGCAGCTCGACGTAAAGCACGTGGTTGTCTTGGGAAACGCGCTCAAATCTGCGAATCGAGCGGAAGAGCCGCGCGTTGCGCTTTTCTCTTTCGTTTTCGGTATACGTCAGTGTCACGCGATAAGTCTTGCCGCCTTTGAGCGCGGGGATTTCGACGGAAACGAAGCCGTCGTCATCATAGGTGAAGCGCGTTTGTCTGCCGTTCACGGTCACGCGGGCGATGCCGGTTTCGATATTGCGGAATTCGAGCCGGACGCGGCGCGTTTTCACCGTTTCGTCCGCGACGATCGTCACCGTTTGCACGCCGTTTTCGGCTTGCGCCGTGAAGACGGTTTTGCCGCTGTCCTCGCGGAGCGTATAGGTGCCGTTTCCTTTCGTCGTCAGCACGTCAAGCGCATCGGGCTCGTCGCAGAGATTGGTATGTTCGCGCGCATCGAGGACGAAGAATCCGCCCTCTTTCAGAAGCACGGGCATCGAATCGAGCCAGCGCACCATTTCGAGCATTCTGCCGCCGCGATACTCGTCGCCCGTGAAAATATCCGTCCACGTGCCTTCGGGAAGCCAAACCGTTGTCACGGCGAGCTTATCGCGGTCGCCCTTCGACGTGACGGGCGCGACGATCAGCTCCGTGCCGAAGCGGTATTCGTTTTTCACGCGGTAGGCGTCTTTTTCTTCGGGGTATTCGTAATACATCGGCTCGATGAGCGCGGTGCCGCTCTCGTGCGTTTCGATCGCGGCGGAATAGAGATACGGGATCATCTGATGGCGCAGGCGCAAAAACCGCTCCGCGATCAGTCCCGCACCGTTCATATAAACGTCGGGTTCCTTGGTGCAGACATCGGTCGAGGTGCAATGCAGGCGGTTGATCGGGCTGAACGCGCCGAACTGCACGTAGCGCGCGTAAAGCTCGTCATCCTTCAAGCCGAACATATGCCCGCCGATATCATGACTCCAAAACGTATAGCCGACGTTGGTCGCTGTCGCGGTGAAATAGGGAATGAAATCGAGCGATTCCCACGTCACGTAAGTATCGCCGGAAAACCCGAGCGGATAGCGGTGCGAGCCGATGCCGCTGTATCGGGAAAGGATCAACGGCTTTTCCTGTTCTTTGGCGATATCAAGTGTGTGGTAATGGTTGAGCATCCAGAGTGGATCGAGCCCTTCGAGCTTCGAGGTTTTGCCTTGCTGCCAGTCGATCCACCAAAAATCTACGCCGTCATGCTCATATGGTTTATGGAGCAGACGGAAATATGCGTTGACGAAATCGTCGTTCGTCATATCAAATTCGACGAAGCGCTCCGTTTTCGGCTCGATCCCGACGGCGCGCGCCATGTCAGCGTATTGTTCCTCAAACCAGCGGACGCCGCTTCCGGGATGGAGATTCAAGGTGATGCGGAGGTTGCGCTCCTTGATCTTGCGCAAAAAGCGACGGTAATCGGGAAACAGATCGGTGTTCCAGCTATAACCCGTCCAGCCGGTCCAGCCGCCGTAAACCTCGCCGAATTTGCCGAGGGCTTTGACGTGCTTTTTCGCTTCAAGCGTCGTGGACCAATGCCAGTCCATGTCGATCGTGGCGACGGTCAGCGGCACGTCGCGGCGCGCAAGGCGATCCAACACTTGCAGATATTCGGTTTCGGTATAGGCATGGTAGCGGCTCCACCAGTTGCCGAACGCAAAGCGCGGCACGAGCGGGACGCTTCCGCAAATGCGGTAGAGCGCGCGGACAGCGGCGCGATAGTCGTGTCCGAACGCGAAAACGTAAAGGTCGAGTTCTTTTTGCGGGCGCGGCACGATGCGACCGTCCTCGCCGAGAAGCAGGGAAGCACTGTCGTCGTAAAGGGAGACGCCGCTTTTCGAGATCACGCCGTCGGAGAGGTGAAGCGGTTCGCGCACGTCGCTGGACGGGCGTTTGATGACCTCGCCGTCACAACAGTCGAGCGTGGAAGCCGTGCCGAGCAGATTGCCCGCGCTTGTCAGCGGGACGCGCTTTTTGCCGAACAGGACCTCGCTTTCTTCGATTGTTTCGCGAAGCACGAGCGTGACGGCATCCGTGCGGATGCGGCAGGCGTCTCCATCCTCCGAGACCGAAAACGGAACAGGTGCGCCGTCACGAAACCAAACGGCTTGTGTGGCGCTGTCGCAGAACGTCGCCGTTTCATCCCGTTCGATGCGAAAGAGATTCGCTCCGAGCACGGTGACGCGGAAATCGCCGTGGCGCACGATGGCGCGCGGGTCGGCGAGCGGGCGGGTTTTGGCGATCAAATGGGCATCCAGCATAAGAATCTCTCCTTTGTGATGATTAGGATAAGCCGAGGGGCGGCAGAATGACGCGCCACGCGTCGATCAGCTTCGGCAAGGTCCACGCGGCGTTTGCGGGACTGGTTGACGGCAGGCAGACGGCGGTTTCGCCGAATGACGCGCGGTAAAGCCGGTCGGCGGTCTTGCCGTTTGTGAAAATCGCTTCGATCTTTGTTTGCGCGAGGAGCGGCGAAAGATCGTTCGGCTTGGCACCGCGGATCGAGCTGTCGGCAGACGCTTCGATCTCACAGGACGCGATCACGTCCCAAAGCGCGATGTGACGCGCCGCGAGGAACGCGCGTTTTTCTTCGACGGAGCGTGGGATCGTGTCTTCGGTCAGCGCGGCAAGCATCTGCCAGAAGCGATTGCGCGGATGTCCGTAGTAAAAGCCCTCCTCGCGCGAGCGCACCGAAGGGAAGCTGCCGAGGATCAGAATCCGCGAATCCCGATCGAAAACGGGCGCAAACGGGTGAATTTCCTGCATGATTTCACCTCCGCCGACCGAAAAATCTTCATTTCTGCGCTCATTATAGCATAAACGGAAAAGTTTTGCAAAAGAATTTGAAAAAAAACAAAAAAATGTTTGACAATCGGGAAACTTTGTGATATGATAATACCCGCGAGGAAAAATCGCATGGGGGCGTAGCTCAGCTGGGAGAGCGATGCGTTCGCAACGCATAGGTCATGGGTTCGAATCCCACCGTCTCCACCAGAAAAAAGAGCATTGCGAGAGCAATGCTCTTTTTTCAACGAAATTTGCCCTTCGGGCAAGTGAAATAGCTTCGCTGTGAAATATTTGCTTCGCAAATGTGAAATGTT
>CALEJO010000172.1 GCA_937898155.1 uncultured Clostridia bacterium
AGCGTTCCGCTCGACCGAAGTATAAAAGATTTGACTTCCGGCGCTACGCGCGAAAGGCGAGTGCGCTGCCGGCGCGGAGCGCCCACACGGATCAAAGTTTGTGCAAACCGAATCTTCACGCACCACGGATGCGTTTCTTTTGCCGAGCTTTTCTTTTCGTAAAGAAAAGCGGGAAACGCATTGACACAAGGCAACGCCTGTGATATCCTATCAGTGAAAAAGGAAGGCGAGTGTATGAAACCGCAGATCGGATCGGTGAAAACCGATCGCTTTATCATTGACTATTTTCGCTTTGGTGTCGGCAAAACGCCGCTTGTGATCCTGCCCGGTATGGGACTGAAATCCGTGATTTCGTCTGCCGACGCGGTGGCGGAAGCGTTTTCGGCATTTGCCGAGAGCCATACGGTCTATCTCATCGAACGCAAGCGCGAAATGACGTTTGGCTATCACGTGGAGGATATGGCAGAGGACACGGCGACGGCGATGCGAATGCTCGGCATTCGGGGCGCGCACGTGTTCGGCGCGTCGCAGGGCGGTATGATCGCACAGGTGATCGCGGAACGGCACCCGGACCTTGTCGGAAGGCTCGTGCTGGGGTCCAGCGCGTCACGTCCGAACGCAACGACGAGCGAGACGATGACCGCGTGGAAGCGGTTGGCACTGGCAGGCGATATCGTCGCCCTCAATCGCGATATGCGCGAGCGCATCTATTCGCCCGAATATCTGGAAACCTATCGGGACGCTTTTACCGCGATCGAGGCGGACGGCACACCCGATGAAATGCGGCGGCTCGCCGTGCTTGCCGACGCGTGTCTTTTCTTTGATGCTTATGACGCGCTCGGAAAGATTCGCTGCCCGACGCTTGTGATCGCGTCAAAGCGTGATCACGTGCTTTCCACAGCGGCTTCGGTCGAGATTGCCGAAGCGCTCGGCTGCGAGTGCGTTTTATACGACGGATACAGCCACGCGGTCTACGACGAAGCGCCCGATTACCGCACACATCTGAAACGCTTTTTTGAGGCAGAAGGGAACTGACCCATGAAACAAATCGAACGAATCGGTGAACCCGAAATCATTATGCGCTCGGATATCCCGCACCGCGACTATTTTGCGTGGCCGACGGTCGCACGCCTGCGGGACGGCAGGATCGCCGTTTCCGCGTCCGGCTTTCGTCGCTCGCACATCTGCCCGTTCGGGAAAGCCGTGATGATGACCTCCTCCGACGAGGGCACGCATTATACCGTGCCGGAAATCGTGATCAACACCGTCCTCGACGACCGCGACAGCGGGCTGTGTCCATTCGGAGAAAGCGGGCTGATTTTGACATCGTTCAATAATACCGTCGAGTTTCAGCGTCGGTATGCGGACGGCAGGCAGGACTGCATCGACTATCTTGACAGCGTGGACCCTGCCGACGAGGCAGAGGCGCTCGGCTCGCGCTTTCGCATGAGTCGCGACAACGGGGCGACGTGGGGTGAGCTTCTGCGCTCGCCCGTCACGACGCCGCACGGTCCGATTTGCCTGCGCGACGGGAGAATTTTCTATCTCGGCTCGATGTTCGGCTTGCCGAACGAGGAGCATCACCGCAACGTTCGGCTTTATGAGATTTTGCCCGACGGCACCGCGCGTGCGCTCGGCGAGATCGAGGATATTTACGATGAAAACGGGGAGCTGGCGCTCTCCTGCGAGCCGCACCTGATCGAGCTTCCGGATGGCACGCTGATCGCGCACATTCGCGTGCAACATCGCAATACGCTGTTCACGACTTATCAAAGCGAGTCGCACGACGGCGGGCTGACGTTCACGACGCCGCGCCGACTCCTCGGACTTAAAGGCGGCGCGCCCGCGCATCTGCTCCTCCATTCGTCCGGCACGCTGATCTCCGCCTATGGCTATCGGGAAAAGCCGTTCGGCATCCGGCTGATGTTCAGCGAGGACGGCGGCGCGTCGTGGCAGACGGACGTTCCACTTTATGAGCAGGACATTTCCGCCGACCTCGGTTATCCCGCGACGGTCGAATGCCGCGACGGCACGCTTCTGACGGTTTTTTACGCACACGCGTCGGAGGATAGTCCCGCGGTCATCTGGCAACAGCGCTGGCGTTTTGTGCTGTGAGAAAAGGAGAAAAAGATGGCATATTTATCTGATCTTGAAATTGCGCAGAGCGTGACGCCCGAGCATATTCTGACGATCGCGGCGCGCGCACACGTTGACTCGAAATATGTGGAGCAATACGGTAGCGATAAGGCGAAGATCGACCTTTCACTTCTGGACGAGACCGACCGCAGGGACGGCAAGCTGATCCTCGTCACCGCGATCACGCCGACACCCGCGGGGGAGGGAAAAACCACGACCACGATCGGGCTTGCCGACGGGCTTCACCGCATCGGCAAGGACGTGACGGTCGCACTTCGCGAGCCGTCGCTCGGTCCCGTGTTCGGCGTCAAGGGCGGTGCCGCCGGCGGCGGATACGCGCAGGTCATCCCGATGGAAGACATCAACCTTCATTTTACCGGTGATTTTCACGCCATCGGCGCGGCAAACAATCTTCTTGCCGCCATGCTCGATAATCACATTCAGCAAGGCAACGCGCTTGGCATCGACGTCAAAAAAATCACGTGGAAGCGTTGTGTCGATATGAACGACCGCCAGCTTCGTTTCGTCGTGGACGGACTCGGCGGGCGCGTCAACGGCACGCCGCGCGAGGACGGGTTTGATATCACCGTCGCCTCCGAGATCATGGCAATCCTTTGCCTTGCCACATCCTTGAAAGACCTCAAAGCGCGCCTTTCCCGCATAATCGTCGGGTATACCTACGAGGATACGCCCGTGACCGCGGGCGACCTCAAAGCGGCAGGCGCGATGACGGCACTCCTGAAAAACGCATTGAAACCGAATCTCGTGCAAACGCTCGAAGGAACGCCCGCGTTCGTGCACGGCGGGCCGTTTGCGAATATCGCACATGGGTGCAATTCGGTCATGGCGACGCGCATGGCGCTGAAAATGGGCGATTATACCGTCACGGAGGCGGGCTTCGGCGCAGACCTTGGCGCGGAAAAATTTTTTGATATCAAATGCCGCCTGGCAGGGCTTGTTCCCGACGCCGTTGTCGTCGTCGCTACCGTCCGTGCGCTGAAAATGCACGGCGGACTGGACAAAAAAGAACTCGCCACGGAAGATCTCGCGGCGCTCGAAAAAGGAATTCCCAATCTCCTGCGCCACGTTTCCAACGTCAAAAATGTCTATGGGCTTCCTTGCGTGGTGGCGGTCAACCGGTTCCCGACGGACACGGACGCGGAAATCGATTGTATCATCGGAAAATGCCGGGAGCTCGGCGTGAACGCCGTGCTTTCCACGGTATGGGCTGAGGGTGGCAAGGGCGGCGAGGCGCTTGCCCGCGAGGTCGTCCGCCTTTGCGAGGAAGAAAAGGGCGAGTTCCGCTTCTCTTACGAAGACGATCTGCCGATCGCCGAAAAAATCGGGGCGGTGGTGCGCAAGATCTACGGCGGCGACGGCGTGAATATCCTGCCTGCCGCGCAAAAGCAGATCGCGCAACTGGAAGCGCTCGGCTTCGGTGCGTGCCCGGTCTGCATCGCAAAGACACAATACAGTTTTTCGGACGATCCTGCCAAGTTGGGCGCACCCGAACATTTCACCGTGACGGTCAAGAGCGTCAAGGTGAGCGCCGGCGCGGGCTTTGTCGTCGTATTGACCGGCGATATCATGACAATGCCGGGACTGCCGAAGGTGCCTGCCGCGGAGAAAATCGATGTCACCGACGACGGAAGAATCGTCGGGCTGTTCTGACGTTTCGGGCAATAAGCGATCCCAATCTCATGGATTCACTCCCTCGCGGGAACCCCGCGGGGGAGTTTTTGTTGTTTTGCGGAAAGAGGCGGCTCATCTGCGCACCGACACAAAAATCGGCGGAAAAGAACCGAAAAAAGGATTTTTATCTTGAAAAATTGCAACATCTGATATATTATATAAAATGGTTATCTATATTCTTTCATATTGGGCATATTGAGCCGATGATGTAGGAGGAACAGAAAAATGAGTGAAGAAATATTCAGAAAGAAAAGTCTCGACAAGGTGAAATCCCCGGAGAGTCTGGATGATTATATCCGCGTGTCGAACCCGGGCGTTTGGCTGTTGCTCGTCAGTGTGATCGTTCTTTTGCTCGGTGCGTGCGTGTGGGGCATTTTCGGGCATATTGACAGCACCGTGCCGACGACGGTGCAGATCGAAAACGGAGAAGCGACCTGCTTCATCGGATACTTGGACCTCGCTTCGGTCGCGGGCGATCCGATTGGTCGGACCGTCAAAGTTTCGGGCAAGGAAGCGGTCATCACGTCGATCGCGGAGAAGAGCGATCTGGGGTGCAAATGTGTATTATCGGCGGAGTTTTCCCTGCCGGACGGTTTTTACGACGGTAGAGTCGTTGTGGACCGTTATCAACCGCTGTCGTTTATTTTGAATTGAGGGCTGTCATATGGCAAAAAACAAGAGAAAACCGATCACAAAGGGTGTCGCCAAAGTGCCGGTCGTGATGCAACTCGAAGCACTCGAATGCGGCGCGGCATCGCTTTGCATGGTCCTGGCATATTACAATAAATGGATACCGCTCGAGCAGGTGCGCGAGGACTGCGGCGTTTCCCGTGACGGCTCCAACGCGAGAAACGTGCTGAAAGCCGCACGTTTTTACGGGCTGGACGCCAAAGGATATCGCTATGAGCCGGATAACTTAAAAGCGAATGGAAAATTTCCGTGCATCATTCATTGGAACTTCAACCACTTTGTGGTGCTTGACGGTTTTCGTAATGGAAAAGCGTATCTGAACGATCCGGCAAAGGGCAATTACAGTGTCCCGATGGAGACGTTTGACGAATCCTTTACGGGGATCTGTCTGCAATTTGAGCCGACGGATGCGTTTGTCCCCTCCGGAAAGCCGAAAAGTATGCTTTCCTTTGCCGCAAAGCGGCTCAAGGGTACCGGAGTCGCCATCGCGTTTACCGTGCTGACCGGTATCGTCGCGGCGGTTATGGGCTTTGTTCAGCCGGCTTTCTCCCGTATTTTCCTTGATCATCTTCTGAACGGCAGGGACCTTGCGTGGACGACGCCGTTTCTGATCTTTCTCGGGGTATTTGATCTGATACAAATCTTGATGTCTGCCTTGCAAACGGTCTATTCACTTCGCATTAACGGCAAGATGGCGGCGGTCGGAAATGCCTCGTATATGTGGAAAGTCCTCAAAATGCCGATGAAATTCTTTTCTCAGCGCATGGCGGGAGATATTCAGGGACGGCAATCCTCCAATGCGACAATCGCCAAAACGCTGATCGGCACGTTCGCACCGCTTTTGCTCAATTCGGTCATGATGGTGTTCTATTTCGTCGTCATGCTGCGATACAGCGTTCTGCTGACGGTGATAGGGCTTGCTTCTCTTACCGTCAACTCCTTTGTATCACAATACATATCCAAAAAGCGCATCAACGTCACGCGCGTGTCGATGCGTGACAACGCGAAGCTCGCCGCCGCCACCGTCGCCGGCATCGAAATGGTCGAGACGATCAAAGCGTCCGGCGCCGAAAACGGCTATTTCAAAAAATGGTCGGGTTATCAGGCAAGCGTGAATACGCAACAGGTCAAATTCTTGAAACTGAATCAGTATCTCGGTATGATCCCGCAGTTTGTGTCGGTGCTTGCCAATAACGCCGTGCTGTTCCTCGGTGTGTGGCTGACGATGCAGGGGGAGTTCACCGTCGGTATGATCATGACGTTCCAGGGCTTCCTTTCGTCCTTTATGGCTCCGGCAATGACGCTCATTTCCGCAGGTCAGACTTTGCAGGAAATGCGCACCCAGATGGAACGGGTAGACGACGTGATGGAATACCCGGATGATGCCGTATTTGATGAAACGGATTCTGATGACGAAATGAAAAAGTTGTCGGGAAACATGGAACTGAAAAACGTGGTTTTCGGCTATTCGCCTCTCGCGGAGCCGCTGATCAAAAATTTCAATATGACGCTCACGCCCGGCAAGAGCGTTGCGATCGTCGGTGCTTCGGGTTGCGGAAAATCCACGATGTCCAAATTGATCGCCGGGCTCTATCGCCCGTGGAGCGGGGAGATTTTGTTCGACGGGAAACCGATGAACAAAATATCGAAAAATGTCTTCCGTGGTTCCGTTGCCGTAGTGGATCAAGATATCATTCTTTTTGAAGACACCATTGCGAACAACATCAAGATGTGGGACGAGAGTATCGAAGACTTCGAGATGATCCTCGCCGCGCGTGACGCGCAGATCCACGAGGACATCATGCAACGCCCGAAGGGCTATCAGCATAAGCTGATCGAGGGCGGCAAGGATTTCTCCGGCGGGCAGAGACAGCGCATGGAGATCGCCCGCGCGCTCGCGCAAGACCCGACGATCATGATTCTGGACGAAACGACGAGCGCCCTTGACGCCAAGACCGAATACGAGGTCGTGAAAGCGATCCGCGAACGCGGGATCACTTGTATCGTCATCGCGCATCGTCTTTCGACCATTCGCTCCTGCGACGAGATCATCGTGATGGAGCACGGTGAGATCAAGGACCGCGGAACGCATCAAACGCTCATGAAGCAAAGTCAGATTTACCGCGACCTTGTGAGCGCGGAATAAGGGGGGATATCGCAGAATGAGTTGGTTTGAAGAACAACTGCGCAGTCGGGAAAAAGCCGACAACGCCGATTTTGCGGATGCCATTGATTCGATCGCGAACGCGGTAATGGGCAATCGCCTGCGCGACGCGCTCAGTCAGAATGAGATCGCCGGCTCCGCCATCGAAGAAATTCTGAAATTTTATCATTGCAAGGTCAAGACGGACGACCTGCCCGGAGAAGTCAAAACCATTGACGAGCAGATCGAATATCGGATGCGTCCCTTTGGCATCAAAAGCCGCGTCGTCACGCTGGAAAAGGGATGGTATCATCACGCCGTCGGCGCGATGCTCGGCACGAGAAAAGAAGACGGCTCCGCCGTCGCGCTGATCCCCGGGAAACTGTCGGGATACCGTCTGATCGACATCAAAAGCGGCAAGCAAATGAAGCTGAACAGAAAGACGGAAGCCCTTCTCGACAAAGAAGCGATCTGCTTTTATGAGCCGCTTCCGCAAAAGGCGCTGACGATCGGCGATCTGCTCAAATTCATGGTGCAGCAGCTCAGCATTTCGGATATTGTCATGTATCTCGGTCTGATGGGGCTTTCGGCGGCGCTCGGACTGCTTTCGCCGCTATTCACAAAGTGGCTGTTCAGCGACGTGCTGGAATCGGGCAGCGTGCAGGTTTTGCTGTCACTCGCCATTTTTATGATCTGCTTTTCGCTGAGCCGGTTATGCTTCGGCGCATTTCAGGGGCTGATCAACGCACGCGTCGGGATCAAACAGAATATTGCCGTGCAGGCGGCGGTGATGAACCGCATCATGAGCTTGCCGCCGACGTTTTTCCGGCAATATTCCTCCGGCGAGCTTTCTCAGCGCGCGTCCTATGTGCAATCGTTGTGTTCGACGATCTTCAATACGATCGGCATGACGGGTCTGACCTCGCTGTTTTCGTTGATCTATATCGGGCAGATCTTCGTATTTGCTCCCTCGCTTGTCGTGCCGTCGCTTGCGATCACGCTCGCAACGATCACGCTCTCCCTGATTACCACGTTCGCGCAGATGAAGATCACGCGCGAAAAGATGGCTTTGGCGGCAAAGACGAGCGGTCTTACCTATTCGACGATCACGGGTATTCAGAAAATCAAGCTCGCAGGCGCGGAAAAACGAATGTTTTCCCGCTGGGCGAGAGAGTATGCAAAGGAAGCACAGCTCGACTATAATCCGCCGATGTTTTTGAAGGTCAGCGGCACGATCTCGCTCGCTCTCTCGCTGATCGGCACGCTTATCCTTTATGCAACGGCGATCAAAAATCAGATCGGCGTCGCCGATTATTACGCATTCAATACCGCTTACGGCATGGTGTCGTCGGCGTTCACCTCGGTCGTTTCCATCGCCGTGACGGTCGCCAACATTCGCCCGACGCTGGAAATGGCAAAGCCGATCATGGAGGCGGAGCCGGAGATGCATGACGGAAAAGAGAACATCACCTCTCTCCGCGGCGGAATCGAGCTTTCGCACGTGTCGTTCCGTTACGATGAATCCATGCCGAACGTGATCGACGATCTTTCCCTGACGATCTGTCCGGGCGAATATCTCGCCATCGTCGGCTCGACGGGCTGCGGCAAAAGCACACTGATGCGGTTGCTTCTCGGCTTTGAAACGCCGCAAAAGGGTATGATCGCCTATGACAAAAAGAATATTTCCAAAATCGACCTGCAATCCCTCCGCCGGAAAATCGGCGTCGTGATGCAGGACGGGAAGCTCTTCCTCGGAGATATCTATTCGAACATTGTCATCACCGCGCCGGAGCTGACAATGGACGCGGCGTGGGAGGCGGCGGAGATCGCTTCGATCGCGGACGATATCCGCGCGATGCCGATGGGTATGAATACGCTCATTTCCGAAGGGCAGGGCGGTATTTCCGGCGGTCAGAGGCAGCGGCTGATGATCGCGCGCGCCGTCGCGCCGAAGCCGAAGGTGCTGATGTTTGACGAGGCGACCTCGGCGCTCGACAATATCACGCAGAAAAAGGTGTCGGAAGCGATCGACTCCCTCAAATGCACGAGAATCGTCATCGCGCATCGGCTCTCGACCATTCAGCACGCCGACAGGATCATTTACCTCGACGGCGGAAAAATCGCCGAAGAAGGCACTTATGATGAACTGATCGAAAAGAACGGACTTTTTGCGGGACTTGTTGAGCGTCAACGGCTGGATATCGACGATCCGTGACGGCACACCGACGAAAAAACGAAAAAAAATCGAATTTGATCGGGAAACAGTAGCCATTTTTCCGTCTCGTTCGTATCAAAGGGCAGCGAGAACGAAACGGATGGAATTTTATTAATTTGTATTGCAGAAAGGAAAAACCACATGAAAAAAATCATCTCTATTTTACTTACGCTGACGGTTCTGTTGCTTACGGTCGCTCCTTGCTCCGCCGGAGCAGATGTCGCACCGGTCACGATGATAATCGAGGGTTTCAAATCCCGCGAGGTTTTGTCATTCAGCTACGGATTCAATCGACCGACCGACATAGAGGGAGAACTTGCCGGCATTCCGAGGCCGACCTCGTTCACGATCCGCGTTCCGGGATTGAGCGACGGAAACAACGATCTGTTCACGTGGGCTTTGGCGGGTGGTGCCATGCCGAAAACACTGATGCTGGAGTTTGTCAATCCCGTGGACGAAAGCAGCATGAAGACGATTCGACTCACCAATGCCTATTGTGTCCGCTATACGGAATACTGGGATCAGGACGGCACGTATTACGAAGAGATCGAGATCGTATCCAAGGAGTTTCAAAACGGTCCGGCAGAATATGAGAGACCGTGGAACTGACGAAGAAAAGGAAACGGAGGAATGAAAATGAAAAAAACGATGATCAGACGAAGCGTGATGATGCTTCTGGTTCTTTGCATGACGGCTATGCTGGCGATTCCGGTCTCGGCAAAATCGTCGGGCGCAAAACTCACGATAGACAGTTATAAAAGTCGCGAAGTCATCCGTTATACCTATACGTTTACCACCGCAGCGGATGCCGAGGGGCAGTTGTCCGGCATGCCGCGTGGCGGTATGATCACGGTTGAAGTCAAGGCACTTAATGATGGCAACTGCGATCTGCTCGCTTGGATGCTGGAACGCAATCTCCCGAAAAACGGACAGATTGATTTGGTAGACCCCGCCACAGGTAAGATCAAGACGATTCAATTCAAAAACGCATACTGCGTCGATTTCAAAGAGGGCATGACAGAAGACGGCATCCATACAGAGATCATCACGATCACCTGCGGTGTTCTGTCGAACGGAGATGCCGTATATGAAAGTGCTTGGGGCGGTCTGACCGGCTCCATGCTTTCCGAAGGCAATCTTTGGATCGTGATTCCCGTGGCGGTCGTTGTCATCGGCGGCGTCGCGGCGCTTGTGATCGTGAAGAAGAAACAGAAATCCGCGGCGGCGGACGGTGGCGAAAAGAAAGACGAAGAAGAATAAAAGTGAGAAATGGGGAGTGCGGAGTGAAGGATGTAAATCCCAGCTCCTCCCTCTTGACTCCTGACCGAATGAAAAGGAGCGTTTTATCTGAACACATCGCCCTGCGCTCATGGCAGGCGAAATAAAAAATAACAATA
>CALEJO010000173.1 GCA_937898155.1 uncultured Clostridia bacterium
CGTCGAAGTGAAGCTCGGCAAGAAATAACATCACGAAAGCGGGAAGCGTCAGGCTCCCCGCTTTTTTATGAAATAATCCTTGCAAATAAATAGAGAATATGATATACTGACTTTGTAATATGGTTTTCTGAAACGAAAACCTGCTTGAAAGGAGATTCTTATGGGACTTATCAAAGCAATCGGAGCGGCGGTCGGCACGACGTTCGCCGATCAATGGAAAGAGTTTTTCTACTGTGATTCTCTCGGCAAGGACACGCTGGTGGTCAAGGGACAGAAACGCACGTCTTCCCGTTCTTCCAATACCAAGGGAAGCGACAACGTGATCTCGAACGGTTCCGGCATCGCCGTGGCAGACGGACAGTGCATGATCATCGTCGAGCAGGGCAAGGTCGTCGAGGTCTGCGCGGAGCCCGGTCAGTTTACATACGATACCTCGACCGAGCCGAGCATTTTCTCCGGCAAGCTCGGCAAATCCATTCTCGATACCTTCAAAACGATCGGCAAACGCTTCACCTACGGCGGCGACACGGGCAAGGACCAGAGAGTGTATTATTTCAACACCAAAGAGATTCTCGACAACAAATTCGGCACGGCAAATCCCGTTCCGTTCCGCGTCGTCGATTCCAAGATCGGGCTTGACGTGGATGTTTCCGTCCGTTGCTCGGGACTTTACTCGTATAAGATCGTCAACCCGATCCTCTTCTATACGAACGTCTGCGGCAATATCACGCAGGAATACACGCGCACGGAGATCGATTCGCAACTGAAAACCGAATTTATCAGCGCGCTTCAACCCGCGTTCGGCAAGCTCTCCGATCTCGAGCTTCGCCCGAATCAGATCATTCAGCATAACACCGACCTTGAAAACGCGATGAACGAAGCCCTTTCCGCAAAATGGGGCGAGCTCCGCGGCTTGCAGGTCGTCAGCGTGGCGCTCGGCTCCGTGACATTGCCCGAGGAAGACGCGCAGATGGTCAAGGATATGCAGAAAGCGGCGGTTTTGCGCGATCCCACGATGGGCGCGGCAACGCTCGTCGGGGCGCAGGCGGACGCGATGCGCGCGGCGGCGAACAATCAGGGCGGCGCGATGAACGGCTTTATCGGCATGGGCATGGCGATGAACGCGGGCGGCATGAACGCGCAGAATCTTTACGCGATGGGTCAGCAGGCGCCCGCAAAGGAACCGGCAAAGGCACCCGCGGCAGGCGCGTGGAAATGCGCGTGCGGCGCAACGATGACGGGCAAATTCTGCACCGAGTGTGGCGCGAAGAAGCCCGAGGACGGCTGGAAATGCGCGTGCGGCGCGGTCAATAAAGGAAAATTCTGCTCCGAATGCGGCGCGAAAAAGCCCGCGGGCGCACCGCTTTATCGCTGTGACAAATGCGGCTGGGAGCCGGAGGATCCGGCGCACCCGCCGAAGTTCTGTCCCGAATGCGGCGACATCTTCGACGATAAAGACGTAAAATAATCCAAACGCACCGCCTCGGAACTCCGGGGCGGTGCGTCGAATAAAAGGAGAGCATAATGGCAGATTTGCAGGAATATAAATGCCCCTGTTGCGGCGGCGCGATCGCGTTCGATTCCGACACGCAGAAGATGAAATGTCCGTTCTGCGATACCGAATTCGAGGTGGAATCGCTCCGTCAATACGACGAGGAGCTGAAACAGGACCGCGACGACGAGATGGAATGGGAAGACTCGGCGGGCGGTGAATGGAGCGAGAACGAAACCGACGGGATGCACGTTTACGTTTGCAAATCCTGCGGCGGCGAGATCATCGGCGACGACACACTCGCGGCGACGAGTTGCCCGTTCTGCGGCAATCCCGTCGTCATTATGGGGCAGTTCAAAGGCGACCTGAAACCCGATTACGTGATCCCGTTCAAGCTCGACAAGGAGGCGGCAAAGGCGGGCTTTTTGAAGCATCTCGAAAAGAAGACGCTTTTGCCGAAAGTTTTCAAGGAAGCAAATCATATCGACGAAATCAAAGGCGTTTACGTGCCGTTCTGGCTCTTTAACGCCGACGTGGACGCGGACATTCGCTATCGCGCGACGCGCGTGCGCACGTGGAGCGACCGCAATTGGATTTATACCCGCACGGAGTATTATTCCGTCCTGCGCGGCGGCAACGTGACGTTCGAGCGCGTGCCCGTGGACGGCTCCTCAAAGATGGCGGACGATCTGATGGAGTCCATCGAGCCGTTCGATTTTTCGGACGCGGTAGATTTTCAGACAGCGTTTCTCGCGGGATATCTGGCGGATCGCTACGACGTTTCGGAGCAGCAGAGCATCGACCGCGCGAACGCGCGAGTCAAAAACAGCACCGAACAGCGTTTCGCCGATACGGTGCATGGCTATGCGTCGGTGACGGCGGAAAAGAGCAACGTCCGCCTGCAAAACGGCAAGGCAAAATACGCGCTTTATCCCGTGTGGCTTCTGCACACGTCGTGGAACGGCAAGGACTTTCTGTTCGCGATGAATGGGCAGACGGGCAAATTCGTCGGCAATCTCCCGATCGACAAAAAGAAGCTTTGGCTCTGGCGGCTCGGGCTGTTCTTCGGCACGGGCGCCGTCACGGCGCTGATTCTGACGCTTTTGCAGATGTGAGGGGGGCGATGATATGAAAAAAATCATTTGGATTCTTCTCTCGGCGGCGCTTCTGCTTGTGCTCGCGATGCCAGTTTCCGCTGCAACTGCTTATGTTTACGACGAGGCGGACGTGATTCCGGACGCGGAAGAAGCGTCAATCAACGCGACGCTCGCCGCGCTGCGGGAAAAGCACGGCATGGATTTCGTCGTCTGGACGACGAACGCTTATGACGGAAACGACCGCGAAACGGAAGCGTCGGCGGACGATTTTTACGACTACGGCGGCTTTTCGCCTGACGGCATTCTGATGGCAATTTTCCTCGGCGAAAATGACAGATACGTGCATCTTTCCACGGCGGGAAGCGCGATTCGCGCGTTCAGCAACGCGCGCATCGACGACGTTCTCGATGCTTGCATGGCAAGTCTGCGCACTGCGGATTACGCGGCGGCGTGCTATGATTTCGCGTCGGCGGCAGACCGCGTGCTGGACCGTTCCGTTGAATGGGGCGGGGAGTCTTTGGGAATGGATTGGACGTCGATTCTGTTCATCGCCGCGATCGTCGGGCTGATCGTCACGATCATCGTCATTTCGGCAATGAAGCGCAAAATGAAAACCGTTCGCTTCCAAACGGGAGCGAACTGCTACGAAAAAAAGGGCAGCTTCGCCGTCACGCGGAGCCGCGATCTTTTCCTATATCAGCACACGACGCGCGTTCCGAAGCCGAAGGATAACGGCGGCTCCTCGACGCACCGTTCCTCGTCCGGCGTGAGCCACGGCGGCGGAGGAAGACATTTCTAAGCGGAGGCAACTATGATCACAAATCGCATTGACGGCTACGCATCCTCGGTCAGCGTGGCACCGCATACGTTCGTTCCGCTTCGCCCGACAGGGAAGAAGACGGTGTTTCATCCGACGGCGGAGATCGGCATCGAGCTTTGCGAGCGGGGTGACGACGGATACAGCGATCGCACGATGCGCGTGTTCAACGACACGGAACGCGAAAGCGACGTGTTGTTTGACCCTTATATCGTAGACGAGATATTCCCGTGCGAGCGGGAGGCGCATCTGCACACCCTGCACGGCGAAGACTGTTCGCAAAACGGCTTTTTGCCGATCGAGCGGACGTTTTCGGTCGGGGATACGTGGCGCATGACGCCGAACGGCGGGCGCTCGTCCAGCACGTCAGGCTTTCCGATCTTTGATCTGACGCTCGACGGAGCGGTGTATCTGTTCGCGATCGGCTGGACGGGGCAATGGCGCGTCGAGATCCGGCGCGACGAGACTTCGGTGCGCGTGCGGATCGGTATGTGCTACGCGGACTTCTATCTGAAACCGCACGAGAGCTTCATGCTTCCGTCCGTCTGCGTGATGCGCGGCACGGACGTCGCCGAGACGCGGCGGCGCTTCCGCCGGCATCTGATGCGCTTCCGCCCGTTTGACGAAACGGATCGCAATCTGCCGATCGCCATTCAGCCGTTCGACCGCTATTTTTACGGCAAGCTCCCCGAATGGGTGACGGAAGCGGGACAATTCCGCGTGCTGGAAAAAGCGAAGGCGTGCGGGTGCTTCGACGCGTTTTGGATCGACGCGGCGTGGTTTCATAAGGGCTTCCCCTGCGGCGCGGGCAATTATTCTTACGCCGAGGGCTTCCCGAACGGGCTGGCACCGATCTCCGACGCGGCGCATCGGGCGGGGATGAAATTTGTCCTTTGGTTTGAGCCGGAGCGCGTTTACCGCGACACCGAGGTGCGCGCCGAGCATCCCGAATTTCTGCTCGCGTCCGACATTTCGCCGCGGCTTTTCGACCTCGGCAACGAGGACGCGTGGAACTGGCTTTTTGCGACGCTTTCCCGCCTGATCCGGGAGAACGGCGTGGACGTTTTCCGGCAGGATTTCAATATGGACCCGCTTCCGTTTTGGCTTGAAAACGACGAGCCGAGGCGGCACGGCGTGCGCGAGATCGGTCACGTGAACGGGTTTTATCGCTTGTGGGACGCGCTTCGCGCGGAATTTCCGCATCTTCTGATCGACAACTGCGCGAGCGGCGGCAGACGCATCGACTATGAGACGCTTCAGCGCTCGGTGCCGCTTTGGCGGAGTGACGTCACGTGCTTCCCGATCAGCGCGGAAAAGCCGTGCGACATCTGGAATCAGAATCAGACGCTCGCGCTCAGCGAGTATCTGCCGTATCAATGCTCGGCGGCGTGGGAGCCGGTCGCAAACGACGTGCGTTCGGCGGCGACGATGGGATTCAGCGGTGCGTTCGATATTCTGAACGAAAATTTCGATATGCAGGGT
>CALEJO010000174.1 GCA_937898155.1 uncultured Clostridia bacterium
ATGATCGCCACGGTGATCAACTGTCTCGCTTTGCAGGATACGTTCGTCCGGCTCGGCATGGACGCGCGCGTCATGACCGCGGTCGAAATGAAAGCGTTTGCGGAGCCGTTCACGCGGGATCAGGCGATCGCGCATCTGGAAGCGGGGCGCGTCGTGATCTTCGGTTGCGGAATCGGCAGTCCTTATTTCTCGACCGACACGGCGGCGGTTTTACGCGCGGCGGAAATCAACGCAGACATCGTTTTGCTCGCGAAAAACGTGAACGGCGTTTATACCGCCGATCCGAAACTCGATCCGAACGCCAAAAAGATCGACAGCATCGACTATATTGACATTTTGCAAAAAGGACTGCGCGTGCTGGACTTCACGGCAACGTCGTTCAGCATGGAAAATAAGATCCCGATCCTGCTCTTTGGACTGGATCACCCCGAAAATATCATCAAAGCCGTTTCCGGTGAAAAAATCGGAACGATTGTAGGAGGAACAAAATGAAACTGAATGCGACCGAATACGAAGACAAAATGAAAAAAACGCTCGCCTCTTATGAGTCTGATCTGGAATCGATCCGCCTCGGCAGAGCAAGCGCTCTGGTGCTGAACAAAATCACCGTTGATTATTACGGCGTTCCCACGCAGATCAGCCAGATGGCGGAAGTGAAAGCGACGGACGCGCGCACATTGATGATCACGCCGTGGGATGCGAGCACGCTTCGCTCGATCGAAAAAGCGATCAATATGAGCGATCTCGGCATCAATCCGCAGAACGACGGCAAATCCATCCGTCTCGGCTTCCCGCCCATGACGGAGGAAACCAGAAAACAGAAGAAAAAAGAAGTGGAGAGCAAGGGCGAGGAGATCAAAGTTGCGATCCGCAATATCCGCCGCGACGCCAATGACAAATGCAAAACGATGAAAAAGAATTCCGAAATGACAGAAGACGAGCAGAAAGCGTCCGAAAAGCAGGTGCAGGATCTGACGGATTCTTACATCAAAAAAATCGACGCGGTGACGGCAAACAAAGTCAAAGAAATTATGGAGATCTGACGATCTGTTGGATCTGGCATGAAAATTGCCGCCCGCAAAGGCGGCAATTTTTCCACATATGAAAAGGAGTTTACGATGCTGAAACGTATCATTACCGCGGCGGTGTGCATCGCGGTATTCATTCCCGTTTTGATGTTTTCCGATACGCTCGTTTTTCCGATCGTGCTCGGCGTGCTCGCGCTGATCGCCATTTTCGAGATCACGGGATGTGTGGACGTGCGACGCAAGTATCATCTTTCGCTTCCGTCCTACCTGTTCGTCGCCGTGTCTTTCGTTTTGATGACGGTCGCGCTGGATTCGTATATGGCGGAGAAGACGCTTCTTTCGCTCCTCTTTGCGCTCGGATACGCGTATCTCTTGTTTATCTTTGCCGTCACGATGCTGACGCGCGGAAATATCAAATTCTCGCAGGCGGCGGAGCTCGTTTCGACCACGCTCTATATTCTCATCGGCTTTTTGAGCATTCTCGTTCTGCGTCGGCATGAAACGGGGAAATATCTCTATCTGCTCGTGTTCCTCGGCGCGTGGATGACGGACACGGGCGCGTATTTCTTCGGCAAATTCCTCGGCAAGCGCAAGCTGATCCCCGAGGTCAGCCCGAATAAGACCGTAGCGGGCGCGTTCGGCGGCATCGTCGGCTGTATTGTCGGCTACATCGTGTATGCGCTGATCCTGCAAACGTGGTTTGAAGTCCGTGTGAACTACTGGCTTCTCATCGCACTCGCGGCGGTCATCGCCGTGATTTCGCAGTTCGGCGACCTTATCGCCTCGTATATCAAACGCGAGCGGGGCATCAAGGATTACGGCTTCCTTTTCCCGGGACACGGCGGCGTCATGGATCGCTTTGATTCCGTGATCGCGGTTTCGCCGGTGCTGACGGCGATCGTGCTTTTGCTTCCGGACAATCTGAACATTTTTGAACAAATGATGCTGGATATCAAAATGTTATGAAAACAATGACAGTTCTCGGCTCGACCGGTTCGATCGGCGAGCAGGCGCTCGACATCGCTTCGCGCCGTCAGATGACGGTCGAAGCGTTGGCGCTCGGTAAGAATATCAAACGCGGCGAAGAGCAGATCCGCGCCTTTCGCCCGCAATATGTCGCCGTGGCGGACGAGTCCGCCGCGTCCGAACTGAAACAAAACGTCAAGGACCTTTCTGTGCGCGTTTTTTCGGGGCGTGACGGCGTTTGCGAGATGATCGGGCATCTTTCCTCGGACATCTGTCTCAACGCCATCAGCGGCTTCGCCGGGCTTCGCCCGACCATTGCCGCGCTCGACCGTTTCCCGCGGATCGGGCTTGCCAATAAAGAAACCATTGTCGCCGCGGGCTCGCTCGTGATGCAAACCGCCGCGGAGAAGGGGTGCGAGATCATTCCCGTGGACAGCGAGCACAGCGCGATCTTTCAATGCCTGCACGGCGAATCGCCGGAAAGCGTGCGTCGGATTCTTCTGACGTGTTCCGGCGGACCGTTCTTCGGAAAAACGAGGGACGAGCTTGCCGGCGTGACGCCGGAAAAGGCGCTCGGACATCCGACGTGGAATATGGGCGCGAAGATCACGATCGACTGCGCCACACTGATGAACAAGGGGCTCGAAGTCATCGAGGCGATGCACCTCTTTCACGTGCCCGTCGGGAAGATCGAGGTCGTCATTCATCGCGAGAGCATAATCCATTCCATGGTGGAATACAATGATAGAGCGATCAAAGCGCAACTCGGCGCGTCCGATATGCGACTGCCGATCCAATACGCGATCACGTATCCCGACCGCGAGGAATCGCCGTCCGCGCCGCTCGATTTCGCGGCACTCGGCAAACTCACGTTTTATAAACCGGATCGGGAGACGTTCCCGCTTCTGGCGCTTGCGGAACGCGTGGCTTCGCTCGGCGGACTGCTTCCGTGCGTGATGAACGCGGCGAACGAAGTCGCCGTATCGCTCTTTTTGCAACAAAAAATCGGGTTCACCGAGATTTCCGACCTCGTTTTGCGGGTCGTGAACGCGTATCCGAATCGGGAAGCGCCCACGCTTGCCGAAATCGAGGCGGCGGATGCCGACGCGCGTCAGCGTGCGGCGGCGCTTTGTCCGGTGAACTGCTAACGGAGAAACTTTATGATCGTTCTTTATATTTTGATCGCGATTCTGATTTTCGGCTTTTTGATTTTTGTCCACGAGCTCGGACATTATCTGACGGCGCGGCTCTTTTCCGTGAAAATCTATGAATTTTCCATCGGAATGGGACCGAAGCTCCTCTCCAAAACCTCGAAAAAAACCGGAATCGCCTATTCGCTCCGGCTTTTGCCGATCGGCGGCTTTGTCAGTATGGCAGGGGAAGACGCCGAAACCGACGAGCCGGACGCGCTGAATAAAAAGCCCGTCTGGCAGAGGATCGTCGTCACGGCGGCGGGCGCTTTCATGAATCTTTTCGTCGGACTGCTCGTGATGCTCCTCATCACGGCGACCTCCAAATCCATCGCGTCCACGACGATCCACAGTTTTGTCGAAAACGCGACATCGTGCGAATGCGGGGAAAATAGTCTCCTGCCAAAGGACAAAATCCTCCGCGTCGGCAACCGCAGAACGCACATCTCCTATGACGTCGGATATAACATCATGCGCAAAGGCACCGAGCCGATCGACATTCTCGTGCTTCGCGACGGAGAAGAAGTACTTCTGAGCGGCGTTGTGTTCCCGACGATCGTCGAGCAGGGTATCACATGGGGCAGTCCCGATTATTACGTTTACGCAAAGCAAAAGACCGTCGGCACCGTCCTTTCGGAATCGTTCTGGTATTCCGTTTCCATGGTGCGGATGGTTTACGATTCCCTTTACGATCTCATCACCGGCAGATACGGGCTCGAAGCTCTGTCAGGTCCCGTCGGCATCACCGAGGTGATCTCGGACAGCGCGGCGACCGCTGTCAAAACGAAAGACGCGTCCGCACTGCTGCTTCTCATCGTTTTGCTCGCCGTCAATCTCGGCGTCATGAATTTGCTCCCGCTTCCGGCGCTCGACGGCGGACGCATCGTATTCATGCTCATTGAGGGAATTTTCGGGAAACCCATCAACCGCAATGTCGAGGGATATATCCACACCGTCGGTATGGCAATCTTGCTGTTGCTGATGCTATTTATCACCGTAAAAGACGTATTCAAACTGTTTGGATAAAAGGTGGCAGAGGATGGATTATCAAACAATCAGACGAAAAACGAAAGAAATTCATATCGGCGGCGTGACGGTCGGCGGCAATGCCCCGATCGCCGTGCAGTCGATGACCAATACGGACTCGCATGATTTCGCCGCGACCTACGCACAGATCAAGGCGCTGGAAGCGGCGGGGTGCGACATCGTGCGGCTTGCGATGCCCGACATCGAGGCGTGCCGGACAATCGCGAAACTGAAAGAGAGTGACGTCAAAATTCCGCTTGTGGCGGACATCCACTTCGACTATCGCATCGCGCTCGAAGCCGCCGCCGCGGGCGTGGACAAGATCCGTATCAATCCCGGCAATATCGGCAGCGACGACCGCGTGAAAGCGGTCGCGGACGAGTGCCGTCGCCGCGGACTTCCGATCCGCATCGGCATCAACAGCGGCTCGCTCGAAAAACATATCCTCGAAAAACACGGCGCCCCGACGCCCGCGGCGCTCGCGGAAAGTGCACTTTACCACGCGAAATTGCTCGAAAAATTTGATTTCACGGACATCGCGATCTCGATCAAATCGAGCGACGTCTATTCGATGATCGCGGCAAACCGCCTCGTTGCCGCCGCGTGCGACTATCCGCTCCATATCGGCGTCACGGAAGCGGGGCGCGGCGAAAAAGGAACGCTCAAATCGGCGATCGGCGTCGGCACGCTTCTTTCCGAGGGCATCGGCGATACGCTCCGTGTTTCGCTGACCGATTCTCCCGTCAAGGAGATCGAGGCGGCGGAATCCATTCTGCGTGCGCTCGATTTGACGGCAAAGCCGCACGTTAATATCGTTTCGTGCCCGACCTGCGGCAGAACGAAAATCAATCTCATTCCGCTTTGCGCGGAACTCGAAGAACGGCTGAAAGAAATTCACCCGAAAAAATCGTTGACTGTCGCGGTCATGGGATGCGTCGTCAACGGACCGGGCGAGGCAAGGGAAGCCGATTTCGGCATCGCGGGCGGTGTCGGCGAAGCGGTCTTCTTCTCGCACGGAGAGCTCATCCGGAAGATTCCGGAAAAAAATATTGTAAACGAACTGATTCGGGAGATCAAAATCAGAAGCGAATCGGACTGAAAGGAGAGCGTTATGGCGGAAAGAACCATCGCGGACCTGTTCAAGCGCTATGTCCCCGACGGGGAAAACCTCGCGCTCATGCAGGCGATGACCTTGCTCGGCAATATGCGTGTGGATCAGGCAAAACGCATGGTGGAGCTGGACGTGAAAGCGCCGGCGCTGATCCCGAAGCGAAAACTCTATAAGCTGGAACGCGATCTCTGCAAGGCATACGATCTTCAATCTGTCCGCCTTCTTCCGCATTACGGAAAAGAACTCTTCGAGGAGTCCTATTTTCACGAGATCATCGAGGAAGCGATGCACACGAACGTGATCTCGCGCAGTTTTTTGCAGGAATACCGAGCCGTATTCGACGAAAAAACGATCACGGTCGAGATCATGTTCGGCGACGGCGGCGTGCAATTCGTCGAATATAACAACGTCGGCAAGAAGATTTCCGCGATCATGGAGCGGGAATTCGGCGTGCATTACGATGTTCGTTTTGTGAAATCGGATGCCTATGTCCCGACGCACGAGGAGGACGTCCGACGCGAGATCGCGGGGATGCGTTTCGCCGCGCCAAAGCCACAGCCGGCGCCGGACAACCCGTCAAACGCGTCCGCGACCGCTCCGAGCGGGCCGAAACGCGCGAGCGTTTACGATCATATCCGCAAGGTCGAGACCGACGCGGAGGGGAATCTCCACATCGGCAATTCCGTTTATCAAATCGAGGGCGCGACGCCCGTCATCGGCGACGCGTTTGAGATCAAGCCGATCCCGCTTGCGCTGATGACGAAGCCGATACCGTCGGTCGTCGGTGTCGGAGAGATCGTGCAAATGGAAATCCGCGACCGCAAATTCAAAGGGCGTTATCCGACGGAACTCACGATCACCGATTACGAGGGCTCTGTCGCCGTCCGCACGGCGCTGACGGAATCGGAGGTCGGTGCGTATCAGAATCTTATGCAGGGAATGCACGTCGCGGTGTCCGGCTCGCTCCACTACGACGAGGATGGCGAGCTTGTGATCGCGCCGACCGCGTTTTCGCAAATTCAAAAAGTCGACCGTATGGACCGCGCGCCGCAAAAGCGCGTCGAGCTCCATTTACACACCAATATGTCCCTGATGGACGCGATCATTCCCGCCGACGAAGCGGTCAAGGTCGCGCATCGGTGGGGGCATTCCGCCGTCGCGATTACCGACCACGGCAACGTGCAGGG
>CALEJO010000175.1 GCA_937898155.1 uncultured Clostridia bacterium
TTTCCATGCGGGAGATCGAAAAGAAAGCGGCGGGCACGCTTTCGGGTGGCTGGCAACGGCGGCTCAGCATCGCGATGGCGCTGATCACAAGCCCGAAGATCCTCTTTTTGGATGAGCCGACGCTTGGGCTGGACGTGCTGGCGCGGCGCGAGCTTTGGAAGTTGGTCGAGGGGCTGCACGGGAAAATGACGATCGTTTTGACGACGCATTATCTGGAAGAAGCAGAGGCACTTGCCGATCGCATCGGCATTCTTGCGCACGGAAAACTCGTCGCCGTCGGCACGGCGGACGAGCTGAAAAAGCAGGCGAATGCAGACAATTTTGAAGACGCGTTCGTCTCGCTGGCATCGGCGGGGGAGGTGTCGTCATGCGAATGATATGGTTTGCGAAGCGATGCGGAAAAGAAATTCGCCGCGATAAACTGAATCTGTTTTTCGGTGTCGGATTTCCCGTGATTCTGCTTCTTCTTCTCTCGTTTATCAATCGGAACGTCCCCGCGGAGGCGGGACTGACGATTTTTGCGCCGGAGGCGCTCACGCCCGCCGTTTCGACGTTCGGGCTGACGTTCCTTTCGCTCTTTTCGGCGCTTCTGATCGCCAAGGACCGCGAGAGCGCGCTGATGACGCGGTTGCTCACGTCGCCGCTGACGGCGGGCGAATTCGTGCTCGGTTACGTGCTTCCGCTTTTGCCGATCGCGCTCGCGCAGTCGGCGATCTGCTATCTGCTCGCGTTGGCGCTCGGACTTGCGCCGACGGTGTCCATCGTTTGGGCGATTCTTCTCAATTTGCCCGTCGCGCTCTTTTTCATCGGTGTCGGATTGCTTTGCGGCACGGTGATGAACACCAAGCAGGTCGGCGGGCTTTGCGGCGCGCTTCTGACGAATCTTTCGGGCTGGCTTTCGGGCGCGTGGTTTGATCTGGCGCTCGTCGGCGGCGCGTTTGAAACGGTTGCGGAGCTACTTCCGTTTGTGCACGCGGTCCGCGTGGGACGGGAAGCGCTCGCGGGGAATCTGGGGGCGGTGCTTCCGGATTTGCTGATCGTATCGGGCTACGCCGTATTCACGCTCGGCGCGGCGATCATCGTATTCGTCCGAAAAATGAAAAAAGGCAGGATCGTTTGATCCCGCCTTCTTTTTTTATCCTTGCGTTTGCTTGCGTGCCGCGTCGTATTCTTCTTCCGTGCCGCAATAGACCACGTCCTGCTCCTGAATCAGGCACATGGAATCGGCGGTGCCGCACGCGGCGCGAAGATGCAGCTCTGCGCGATATTTTTCGCGGAACGTGACCTCGGCGTAATGCCATTCCATGCCGACGTAGAACGGCATATACTCACCCGACGTGGAAATGGTGCGATAGCTCGCCAGCTCGATGCACGAGGAAAGCGTTTGTCCCCATTCGCACGCCATGCGCACGAGTCCGACGTCCGGCGCGAAGACGAACGTCGTTCTGCCGCTTTCGTGGTGGCGCTGACGCCAATAATACTCGTAATTTCCGTCAAGCTCGCCTTTCTCGACGTGCAAAACGAGGCAGTCGCGGAATACGCCCGCCGCCGTTTCGATGCTTTCGCCGCGGGAAACGCGGACGTGAAGTGTTTCGCCGTCCTCGCAGGCGCGCGTCTCCTCGAAGCCGTCCTCCCATCGCGGGTCAAAGAGCGTGCCGAAGAGAGTCATCAGCCGCGCAAGCGGCTTCATGCCCCAGATTTTGTTGTCGAGACTG
>CALEJO010000176.1 GCA_937898155.1 uncultured Clostridia bacterium
TGCGTAAACGGTCACTATGTCTGCAATGAATGCCACACCAAAGGTATTGACAGCATTTTTGGAGTATGCCTTACGGAAACGTCAAAGAATCCCGTGGAGATACTGAATAAAATGATGAATCTCCCGTTCTGCCACATGCACGGACCCGAACATCACATCATGGTCGGCGCGGCACTTTTAACGGCATACAAGAATGCGGGCGGCAACATTGACCTTGAAAAAGCATTGATAGAAATGAAAAACAGGGGACAGAGTGTTCCCGGCGGGGCGTGCGGTTTCTGGGGCGCGTGCGGTGCGGGAATCAGCTCGGGAATGTTTGTTTCCATCATTTCGGGCTCAACACCCCTTGCGGGACAGCCGTTTGGATTGTCCAACAAAATGACCGCAAAATCTCTCGATGCCATCGGATCGGTCGGCGGTCCTCGATGCTGCAAGCGGGATTCCTATTTGTCCATCCTTTCAGCGATTGATTTTGTGAAAGAGCATTTCGGGATAGAAATGGAGAAGCCGGAAATCGTCTGCGAGTTTTCCGTCCGAAACAACCAGTGCCTCGGGAAAAACTGCCCGTTCTCAAAAGCAAATCATTAAACCGACAAATCCCGGTTTGTCGAGCAGGAGACATCGGCAAATAAAAAACGATGTTCGGCGGCTCTTTGACAACAAAAAACGTCTTTTGCCCCGCGACAAAAGGCGTTTTTTGATTTTGCTTTTATGACCGAGAAAACAAAAATCGTTATTTTTCAAACGAACGAGAATGACCGAGAGGAAAAAAATGGAACTTTGGGACGTTTATGACAAGGACCGCCGGAAAACGGGGCGGTTTCACGAGCGGGGAACGCCGCTTTGCGACGGCGAATATCACCTCGTCATCCATATTTGGGTGCGAAATGCCGAGGGAAAATTCCTGATCACGAAGCGTGACGCGGAAAAAGAGCCGTTTCCGGGACTCTGGGAATGCACGGGCGGCTCCGCGCTCGCGGGCGAAACGAGTGAAGAAGCGGCACTTCGCGAGACGCGCGAGGAAACAGGGCTTGATCATCGGAAGTCCGCACGCCGCGTGGTGCTTTCCTATACGCTTTACGATTGGCACGGAGACGTCTGGCTGTTTGAGACGGACGACACGCCGCGGAAAATCTGTCTGCAAACGGGCGAAACCGTGGATGCGATGTGGGCGGACAAGGAGACGATCCTTGCGATGTGGCGCGACGGCAGATTCTGCCCCTACGATTACGTCGGGCGTCTGCTCGAATCGCTTTGAGGGAAAAAGTATGACGAACTCTGACATTTTTCGCATTGCTCGGGAGCAATCGGCGATCGACATCGGATGCCGCGCGGACGATTTTCTGTGCAAAGAAAACGTCTTTGCTGAGGCGGTCATCGGCGAGGGTGCGCGGTGCTATTATCAGGAGCCGATCGCGTTCAACCTTGTTTCTTACGGCAATAACGTGGTCGCGTCGGTGAAGAAGCCGTATGAGGCGCTCGTCCGCGAATATTTAGACGGGATGCTGTTTTACGAATGCTTTGAGGGACCGTCGCTGAATCGCCTGCGCGATCTGCTCACGCCGTTTGACGTGACGATCCGGCATCAGGCGGAGTATTTCCTGCCGGATATTGGCGCGATGAAAATACAGACGTGCGCTTATGAAACGCGAATTTTGACACAGGCGGATTTTGCGCCGCTTTATACGCCCGCGTGGAGCAACGCGCTTTGCGAAAAGCGAAAGGAGCGGGACGTGTTGGGCGTCGGTGCCTACGACAAAGGAGAGATGATCGGGCTTGCCGCCTGCTCGGCGGACTGCGAAACGATGTGGCAGATCGGCATCGACGTGCTTCCCGCTTATCGGCAACAGGGCATCGCGTCGGCGCTGACTTCGCGGCTGGCGTTTGAGATTCTGGCGCGCGAAAAAGTGCCGTTTTACTGCGCGGCGTGGTCGAATTTGCCGTCGGTTCGCAACGCGATTCGCGCCGGATTCCGTCCGGCGTGGGTGGAATTGACGGTCAAAATGAACGAAAATACGACAGAATCTGTATGCAAATAAAAGCAAAAACGGGAAATTGAGCATTTCCCGTTTTTGCTTTTTCAGAGAATTTTGATCCGGCGCGCGGTGCCGATGCCGGTGACGAACTGCGGAATATGTTCGCCGAAAACGCCCTCGTAATCGAAGTGCAGATGTCCGCTGAAAATCGCTTTGATGCACGGCTCGGAGCGGATATACGCGATCGTTTCGTCCGTGATCGCGTCTGCTTCCTGCTGACGGCGGCGGTGATCCGAATAATCCGCGAGGAGCGGTGCCGGCGTGCCGGTCAGATACGCGCATTCGGCGCGCGTGCGCATCAGCGTATAGAGCGCGTCCTCGTGGAGCGGGTTATGCAGAAAGAGCAGGATCGGCAGTCCTTTCGCCGCTTCCGCTTTCAGCGCGGCAAGCTGCTCCGGCTCGAAGCGATAATAGGAATCGTCGATGGCGACAAGGTTAAGCCTGCCGACCTGACGCGCGGAAAAGCGGATGTCATTTCCGAAGCACGCCTGCACGCGGGGCAAGCTCTGGTTGCGGTAGTCCGCGTCCTCCCACGCTTCGCCGACGTATTGGCTGAATTCGTGGTTGCCGGCGGCGAAAAAGAGGTCGGTGCTTGCGGCGTATTGCCGCGCGGCGTCGAGATTGGCTTCGGAAACGAAGTCGATGAGGTCGCCCGTGTGGCAGAGGATCGTGCCGGATTCCCGCGCGAGGCGGATGCTTTCGGCATAGTCCTCCTCCGCGGTCGGAAAGACGCGCG
>CALEJO010000177.1 GCA_937898155.1 uncultured Clostridia bacterium
CTATGAGGAAAATCCTGACGAAATTCCGGCAGACGCAATACCTTGTTCTGACGCGCCGGACGATGGTGAGTGACAAGTCAAAACGGAAATCAAAAAGCCCTGAAAACTCAGTGTTTTCAAGGCTTTTTGATGGTGCGGGTAAAAGGACTTGAACCTTCATGACCTTGCGATCACTAGAACCTGAATCTAGCGCGTCTGCCAATTCCGCCATACCCGCGGAGTAAAACAGCCACTGGAATCAGTGGCTGTTGGTGCGAGAAACGGGACTTGAACCCGTATGTCAAAGACACACGCCCCTCAAACGTGCGCGTCTGCCAGTTCCGCCACTCTCGCATTTGCCATCGGAAAACCCGCTTTTTCAAACGACCGTTTCCCTGCGACGTGAATTATTATATCCGATTCCGGCGGAAATGTCAATACCTATTTCAAAAAAACAGGAAAAATTTTCGGGCGCGTTTTTCCATGGGGCATCCCGCGAAAAAGCGCGCCGCGACATTTTCTTTTATTCAAATGTGACACGAACCGTGCCGCCCGTTTGCGAAAGGATGACGCCCTCGTTCCCGCGTCCCCATTCCGCTTCCCCGTCGTTCGCGTAGATCAGCGCCTCGCATCCGTCAAAGAGCGAAATGTCGTAAAGATTCTTCGTGACCGGTCCGTGCGCGCCCATGAAGATCACCCGCGCACCCGCGGCGTTTTCCGCAAGCTCCGCCATTTCCGGTGCCGACGAACCGAGATACGCAAACGCGCGCCCGTCGTATCCGTCCACCTCGGCGAAAAGTGTCAAAACGGGATGTGAGGAGCGCGATAAAAGCGCGTAATTCGGCAAAGAAATCGTCAGTCTCCCGCAGGAAACCGTCGAATCGCCGTCGCGCAGATAGCGAACGACCTCCGAACGGTCGCCGAGCGCGCGTTCGATCGCGGACACAATCTCCTCTTCCTGCGCGTTTTCCGGCTCCGGCACCAAAACGCGATGCACGCGAATCTTCCCCGCTAATTTTTCCAGCGTCGCCGTGTGATAGGTATGCAGATGCGTCAGCACAAGAAGATCAATCTCGGTTTCGCATTGTTCCCCGAGCGTTTCCGCCGCACGACGCATCGTTTCGTAGCCGCCCGTCGAAGCGTCGATGACGATCACGTTTTTCGCGTGTGAAAACAGCATCGCGTCATTCTTTCCGTCACTTTCAAGCGTCAAGCGCACAAGATCGGCATTCGTGCCGCGAAAAACGCCGAGGCAGACGCCGAACGCGATCGCAAACGCGCCCGCCAGCGCAAACACACGCCGCAGCCGGAGCCGCGGAAGCGAAAAGATCACGAAAAGACCGATCAAAAGCGCGATCATCAGCACCGGGACGAACGGAAAGCGCAACGATACGTAAACGCCCTTTTGCTCCGAAACCCACTCGACAAGCCGCTCGATGAAACCGATCAAAATGCCGCATCCTTTGCCCAAAAGCGCAGGCACGACCGGCAAAAACGACAAAACGGACAATACGACGAGAAGATATAAAAGCACCTGCACAAGCGGGACGAATACAAGGTTCGTCAGCGGCGAGACAACCGAAATCCCGCCATCCATCAGCCACGAGATCGGAAGCGTGAAGAGCGTCGCCGTCAGCGTCATCGTCGTCAGCGACAAGAGGAAATGTCCGATCCGACGCAAAATCCCGTCCCGTTTTCGCGCGGCAAGCGCGGGAGAAATGAGCAAAATACCGAATGTCGCGGCAAACGAAAGCCAAAGCCCCGCATCGAAAACGGCGTTCGGGCGCACGGTCAGGATCAGCGCGACCGCAAAGAAGAGCGATGTCACCGAGTCGCTTCGCTCGCCGATCAGATCGGCGAAATAATAGATCGAAAGCATGATCGCGGCGCGCAAAATCGACGCGGACAACCCGCACAGAAAGGCGAAAAACACCGCCGTCAGGATCAAAAGCACATCCTTGCGTTTACGTGGGAACGTCAAGCGCGTGAAAAGAAGATCGAGCCCGCCGACGATCACGGACAGATGCAATCCCGAAACAGCGAGCAGATGTGAAATGCCCGTCCGGCGAAATGCGAGTCGCACCGACGCGTCCAGCGCGTCGCGTCGTCCAAGCATCAGTGCCGTCGCAAAATCGGCACAGCGCGCTTCCGTCGTTTCGCCGATCGTTTCGTCAAAATTCGCCGCCAACTTATCCGCCAAAACGCCGATCCGCGTTTGCAGATCGGGTGTCGCCGTGCCGATGATCTCGACCGTTTCCGCGTCCGCAGAACAATAGATCCCGCGCGCCTTGTTGTAAAAATCGTATTCCGGCTCGTTCTCCTGCACGGTCGCGGAAAAGCGGACCTCGTCCCCCGCGCAAAGGTCGCCGAAATAGGAAAGATTCAGCGTGGCACTTCCCTTTTCCTCGTGCCGATCGATCGCGGTGAGCACGACCGCATATGCCGAGCCGAACGGCTTTTCGTAAAGAATTTCCGTGACGGTGCCAATCAGCTCGTGCGGTTTTTCGTCCGCGTAGCGCACACCGAGCGAAAAACGCGATTCTTCGAGCACGGACGCGTAAACGAGCGCACACGTTGCGGCAAGTGCCGTCAGAAGCCATGCCGTCGTCTGCCGGCGAAGCGCTTCCCGATCGCGGCGTGCGAAAAGAAACGACCGTGCCGCACCGAGAAGCAGCAACACAAAAAACACAGCGAGCCAAAGCGTCCGCCTCTCCGTCAAACACCACACGGCAAACCCCACCGCGTAGGCGGCGAGCGCCCGTGCAAGCGATTTGCCTTTCAGCACGTTCACGGTCATCCCCTCCTTTCATAGCAAAAATGCCTGCACGGGGCAGGCATTTTCATTTTGTGTTGTCAGACGAGTTTCGCGAGGCGCTCTTCCAGCTCCGCCTTGCGGTCGGAATAGCCGGGCTTGTTGAGAAGCGCGAACATATTTTTCTTATACGCCTCGACGCCGGGCTGATTGAACGGATTGACGCCGAGCAGATAGCCCGACACGGCGACGGCTTTCTCGAAGAAATAGACGAGATAGCCGAAATCGAATGCCGAACGCGAGGTCAGATGCACGGAAAGGTTCGGCACGCCGCCGTCGGTGTGCGCAAGCACGGTGCCCTCGTTCGCCTTCTGATTGACGAAGTTGACGGATTTGCCCGCGAGGAAGTTGAGTCCGTCCGCGTTTTCCGCGTCGGTCGGAACCGTCACGCCGTCCTCGATATCGACGTCGATCACGGTCTCGAACATCGTGCGCGTGCCCTCTTGGATGAACTGACCGATGGAGTGCAGGTCGGTCGAATAGACCGCGCTCGACGGATACAGACCTTTCAGGTCCTTGCCCTCGGACTCGCCGTAAAGCTGTTTCCACCATTCGCAGGTGAGCGTCAGCGCGGGATCGTTGACCGCGAGGATTTCCGTCACCTTGCCCTTGCGGTAAAGCAGATTGCGGATCGCCGCGTATTTGAGACAATCGTTGGAATTCACGTCGCCGTCCGCAAAATCGTCATATGCCTTTGCCGCGCCGGCGAGCATTTCTTCAATATCCACACCGGAAACCGCAATCGGAAGCAGACCGACGGGCGTCAGCACGGAATATCTGCCGCCGACGTCGTCGGCGATCACGAAGCTCGTATAGCCATAAGTATCCGCCTGCGAGCGAAGCGCACCGCGCGCTTTGTCGGTCGTGGCATAGATGCGCTCTGCGGCGCCCTCTTTGCCGTATTTTTTGATCAGCAGATCGCGGAAGACGCGGAACGCGATGGCGGGCTCCGTCGTCGTGCCGGATTTCGAGATCACGTTGACGCAGAGGTCCTTGCCCTCGCAGAGCGCGAGAATATCAGAAAGATGCGACGAGCTGATATCGTTGCCGACAAAATAGATTTCAGGCGTTTTCTTTTTCCTATTGTTGTAGTAGTTGCCGTGGATGAACTCGATCGCGGCGCGCGCGCCGAGATACGAGCCGCCGATGCCGATGACGACGAAGACGTCGCAGGACGCGATGATCTTGTCCGCCGCCGCTTTGATCGCCGCGACCTCTGTGCGATCATAGGTCTTCGGCAGGTCAAGCCAGCCGAGGAAATCGTTGCCGGCGCCGCTTCTCGAAAGAAGCGTCTTGTGTGCCGCGTCGACCTCACTCTTCATTGCGTTCACTTCCGCCTCGGAAACGAAGCTGTGAACGTATTTGTCGGAAAATACAAATGCCATAATATCCTCGATTCTACCGCTTGCGCGGTGATTAATTGACTATGATTCGTAGCGCGTCGGTGCCTGTTCCTCGCGAATCCCGCCGTGCTCGCACGTGCGTCGGGCGTCGCCGTGACAAAGATGAGAGGAAAAACACGTGCTTTGCAAAAAGCCGTTTGCGTCTTTCGTGTGGAGCAGCACCACCTCGTCGTCGAGCGACGGGCAATATTTGGACGTGAATTTTTTATTTTTTCGTTTTTGCGGCATAAAACCACTCCTTTCGGACGGTCATAGTATCCGCAAAAGACGACCGACTATACCTTATTCGGGATCGTCGTATTCTTTCAGCCGCGATTCGTGGTATCCGTCCACGCCCGCTTTCTGCATCGCACCGAAAATGCGATGACGCAAGCCCTTGTTGTTGCGTTCGATCTCCGCGAGCAGTTTTTTCATATGCTCGCGTTCGGTCGCGTGATCCGCCGGACACGCACTTTCGATTACGGGCAGGTTTGCGCTCGCGGCGAAATAGCGAATGTCCTTTTCGGGCGCGTAAACGAGCGGCCGGATCACGGTGAGATCGGTGCGGTCGAGGTAGGTGACCGGCGCGAAGCAGCCGATACGCCCTTCGTAGAAGAGATTCAGCATAAAGGTTTCGACCGCGTCGTCGAAATGATGCCCGAGCGCGACCTTATTGCATCCGAGCTTTTTGGCGGTATCGTTGAGCATCCCGCGGCGGAGCTTGGCACAGAGCGAGCAGGGATTGCTCTCCTTGCGCACGTCAAAAACGATCTTGGCGATATCCGACGGCTCGATATGATACGACACGCCGAGCGTTTCGCAAAGCGCCGCAATACCGGAAAAATCGGCAGGCGTTCTTCCCTCGCCGAGCGCGTCGAAGCGCATATCGACCGTGATGGCGACAAGCTCAAATTTTTTCGGATAGAAGCGCCGCAGCTCCGCGAGCGTCCAGAGCAAGGATAGCGAATCCTTGCCTGCGGAAACGCCGACGGCAATGCGGTCGCCGTCCTCGATCATGCCGTAGTCATCCACAGCACGCCGCGCATAGCTGAGAAGCCGTCTGAGCCCTTTCATCCGATTTTCCTCCGCAAATACACATTACCGTAATAATATATCACAGTTCGTCCGATATTGCAAGATTTTTCAGCGAAAAATCTGCGTCGATGCCGATTTGCGACAAAAGCGCGCGCATATCGTCGGGGAGCGGCGCGATCACGGTCTTCCGCTCGCCGGACGGAAGCGGAAAGGAGAGTGAATAGGCGTGGAGCGCCTGCCGCGCGATGCGGTCGCTTTCTTTCCCGTAAAGACCGTCGCACGTGACAGGGTGCCCGAGCGACGCCATATGCACGCGAATCTGATGCGTGCGTCCCGTTTTCGGGCGCACGTGCAAAAGCGAATAGCCGTTTTCCGATGCCAGCACGGTCGCGTGCGTGACGGCGGCTTGCGCGCCCGGCTCGTCCGGCTCGCAGACGCGGCGCACGATGATGCTCACCGCCGTGCGGCAAAGCGGGCGATCCACCGTGATCTCCTCCCCGACGGGCATCGCGCCGTCCACCACGGCGAGATAACTCTTTCGGAACGCACCGCGCGCCATTTCGCCCGCCAAAATCGAGGCGGCACGGGCGTTTTTGGAAACGACCACGATGCCGCTCGTGTCGCGGTCGAGCCGATTGACGGGACGAAACACAAACGGTCGTTTGCGGAAATAAAACGCGAGCGCGTTGGCGAGCGTATCGTCCGTGTGCCCGTGTGAGGGATGCGTCGGCATCTGCGGCGGCTTGCTGACGGCGATCAGATCATCGTCCTCGTAAAGCACCGTCAGCGGAAGCGCGACGGGGACGACGACCTCACTGCCGGTCTCGTCTTCGAGCGCGACGTTCACTTCGTCGCCCGCGCGCA
The DNA here is from genome assembly GCA_937898155.1 of uncultured Clostridia bacterium. Taxonomy (GTDB): domain Bacteria; phylum Bacillota; class Clostridia; order Oscillospirales; family CAG-272; genus QALR01. Next base: position 6,073 of record CALEJO010000177.1, read on the forward strand.
GGATCGCCCGCACCGTCGCGGGCACGCCGTTCACGGTGATCCCATCCGGCACCCGTTTGAGATGCGCGACGAGATGCGTCGAAAGCCGTTTTCGTTTCAGAAACGTCCGCAAAAGCATTCCGTTTTCTTCTTCTCCGACCGAAAAACGCACGCCGCTTCCCTCCTTTTCCGTTTTTTCTTCATTATAGCCCAATTCGGCAAAAAGCGCAACCCTTTTCCGTTTTTCGCGCGGATTGGCACTCTTTCCCATCGCCGCGTCCGCATAAAAATCGACACGCTTCGGCAATACTTTTCTCAGATTCGTCAAAATCGGGAGGAAAGCCGATGTTCTATCACAAAGTCGATCTCTGCGGTGTCAACACCGCAAAGCTCAAAACGCTGACGGACGAGGAAAAGCAAGCGCTTCTTGTCCGCACAAAAGCGGGAGACAAGCGAGCCCGCGAGGAGCTGATCTCAGGCAATCTGCGTCTGGTGCTCAGTATCATCCAGCGCTTTTCGGGACGGTGCGACGACGCCGACGACCTCTTTCAGGTCGGGTGCATCGGGCTTATGAAAGCGATCGATCATTTCGATCTCGACGCGGGTGTCAAGCTCAGCACCTATGCCGTGCCGATGATCGTCGGCGAGATCCGGCGCTATCTGCGCGACAACAATATGCTCCGCGTCAGCCGCGGCACGCGCGACCTCGCCTATCGGGCGCTGACGGCGCGCGAGCTTCTCGCCAAGCGCGAGGTGCGGGAGCCGACGATCGAGGAGATTGCCGCGGAGCTCGGCGAGACGCCGCAGGCGGTCGCGGACGCGCTCGACGCTATCGCGGAGCCGGTCTCGCTTTACGATCCCGTCTATAACGAGGGCGGCGATTCCCTTTCCATTATGGATCAGGTTTGCGACGACGATTGCCGCGACGACGAGTGGCTCGACAACATCGCCGTCGCCGAAGCAATGAAAAAGCTCTCCGCCCGCGAGCGCGCGATCATCGAAATGCGCTTTTACCGCGGCAAAACGCAAATGGAAATTGCAGATGAGATCGGCATTTCGCAGGCGCAGGTCTCGCGCATCGAAAAAAGCGCGCTCGACCGCATCCGCAAAGAAATGTAAAAAAAATCGGGCTTCCGAAGAAGCCCGATCTTTTGTTTTTTCGTTATTCCTCAACCCACTTCGCGTAGAGCGAGAAGTCTTCGAGTCCCGCTTCAAGCGGTTTCGTCACGTCGAACGGCATCGTCAACGCTTCGTCGAGATACCAGCCCTCAAAGACGTAGCCCGCTTTGTTCATCGGGAATTTGATCTCAACCGGCGAGCCGAACTTGAACGTCATCGTGTATGCC
>CALEJO010000178.1 GCA_937898155.1 uncultured Clostridia bacterium
TGGTTTATCAAATCCTGGATCAGGAAGTCCTGTATGAACTGTCTGCATAATATGTTTCCATATATCTTTATGAAATGATGTTCCACATCGACGCGCACCTGCACGGCGCGCCCGACGCCGTGGACAATATGATCCGCCGGCTCTATATCGACCTCGATTTCGACGGCGCGACGCACGAATATATGCACACGCTTCACGGCAACGGCGTCAAAGCCAATCAGGGCTGGAATGCCGCGATCTACGCGATGTGGGACGCGCTTTGCCGCGACGGACGCGGCGACCGCCGTTTCTTTGACGCGGCGGAGGACAAGCTCTGCTCCCTTTGATTCATTCACGCAAGGAGAAAAACCGTATGTTTGAAAAAATCCTGCTCACATCCAGCGCCGAACAGACGGCGGCGCTTTTCGGCAATTTCGATTGCCACCTCGCCGTCATCGAAAAGGCGTTCGGCGTTTCCGTCGCCAACCGCGACACGGAAAAGACCTGCGGCGACGCGATCGTCATTCGCGGCGAGGACAGCGACGCGGTGCTCGCCGCCTATTCCGCGCTCGAATATCTCAAAAATATGTGCGAAATGGGCACGGAGCTTTCCGATCAGAGCGTCGCTTACGTCGTTTCCACGGTGAAAAGCGGCGAGCCGCTCGAACGCTTCGGCGACGACTGCATCTGCGTGACGACGCGCGGCAAGCCGATCAAGGCGCGCACACTCGGGCAGAAAAAATATATCGAAGCGATCAAAGCGAACACCGTCATTCTCGGCATCGGCCCCGCCGGCACGGGAAAGACGTTTCTCGCCGTCGCCGCGGCATCGACCGCCCTGCGCAATAAAGAAATTTCGCGCATCATTCTGACGCGCCCCGCCGTCGAAGCGGGCGAAAAGCTCGGCTTTCTGCCGGGCGATCTGCAAACGAAGATCGACCCGTATCTGCGCCCGCTCCACGACGCGCTCTTTGAGATGCTCGGCGCGGAGACTTATCAGAAGCACGTCGAGCGCGGCACGATCGAGATCGCGCCCCTCGCCTATATGCGCGGGCGGACGCTCGACGACAGCTTCATCATTCTCGACGAGGCGCAGAATACCACGCCCGAGCAGATGAAAATGTTCCTCACGCGCCTCGGCAACGGCTCCAAAGCCGTCGTCACGGGCGATATCACGCAGACCGACCTGCCCGTCGGCGTGCGCTCGGGACTCGTCGAGGCAACGAAAATCCTGCGCGGCATCGAGGGCATCGCCATTCACGAATTCACCGAGCGCGACGTCGTCCGCCACAAGCTCGTCCAGCGCATCATCCTCGCCTATGACAAATTCGAGCGCGAAAAACGCGCCAAAGCCGAACGATATCACGTTGCGAAAAGAGAACAGAAATGAAACACAAAATCTATTTTCAAAACCGACAAAAGCAAATCCCGATCACGCCCGCGATACGCGCACTGATCAAAAAAGCGATTACAGAGGCGCTCGCGGAAGAGGCGTTCCCGCGCGCCGCCGAGGTGTCCGTCAGTTTCGTGGATCACGAAGAGATCCACGCGCTCAACCGCGAATACCGCGGCAAGGATCGACCGACCGACGTGCTTTCCTTCCCGATGTGGGAGGAGGACGACCTTGTCCCCGACGACACCGTCGGCGACGTCGATCCGAACGGCGAAGCCGTCCTGCTCGGCGACATCGTCATCTCCGCCGAAAAAGCCGTCGCGCAGGCGGCGGAATACGGGCACGCGCCCGAACGCGAATTCGCGTTTCTCGCCGTTCATTCGACGCTCCACCTGCTCGGCTACGATCACGAAACGTCCGCCGAGGACGAGCGCTATATGAACGAGCGGCAGGAAGCCGTCCTCCGCGCCGTCGGACAGCCAAGAACCTGAAAAAGTGAGGGAAACGACATGACGAAAAATTTATTTGCCGCCCTTATCGGCAGACCGAACGTGGGCAAATCCACGCTTCTCAATCAAATTCTCGGCGAGCACGTCTCCATCGTTTCGCCGAAGCCGCAGACCACCCGCACGAAAGTGACGGGCATTCTCACGCACGGCGAGACACAATATGTCTTTCTCGACACGCCGGGCATCCACCGTCCGAAGGACAAGCTCGGCTCTTACATGATGAAGGTTGCGGACGGTGCCGCCGCCGACGTCGATCTGATCCTGCTTCTCGTCGAGGCGGGCGACCGCGTCGGCCCCGTCGAAACGGATCTGCTCGCCCGCTTTGAAAAAGCCAAAATCCCGACCGTTCTGCTCATCAATAAGACCGACATCAGCAACGCGCGTCAGATCGGCGACACGATCGCGCGCTTTTCGGAGCATCACACGTTTGACGCGGTGATCCCGATCTCCGCGAAAAACGGCGAAAACGTGGACATCATCTTCGACGAGATCGAGCGCTTTGCGATGGAGGGACCGTGGTTTTTCCCCGATGACATTCTGACCGACCAGCCCGAACGCGCGATCGCGTCCGAGATCATCCGCGAAAAAATCCTCAACGCGCTCGGCGACGAGGTGCCGCACGGCGTCGCCGTCGTCATCGAAAGCTTTGCCGAAAAGAAAAATCTGCTCTCCATCCGCGCGGAAATTTTCTGTGAACGCGCCTCGCACAAGCCGATCCTCATCGGCAAAAACGGAGAAATGCTCAAACGCATCGGCTCGCTCGCGCGACAGGATATGGAACAATTCTTCGGCACGAAGGTGTTCCTCGATTTGTGGGTGAAAATCAAAGAAAACTGGCGCGACAGCACGGCGCAGGTCGCCAATTTCGGTTTCAAGGACGAGGAATGACATCTCGCTGACAAGGAGGAATCCAACCGTGACGGAAACGATCAAAGGGCTGATCCTGCGGGAAACGCCCATCGGCGATTACGATAAGATCATGACCGTTCTGACCGCGGAACGCGGGCGCATCTCCGTCGTCGCGCACGGCGCCAAGCGGCTCAAAAGCCCGCTCTTCACCGCGACGCAGGTCTTTTCTTATTCGGAGCTGACGCTCCGCAGCGGCAATAACCATATTTGGTATCTCCAAACGGGCGATCTCATCGAGAACTTTTATCATCTGCGCGACACGCTCGAAAGCGCGGCGTTGGCGGGCTATCTCGCGGACGTCGCCGCCGACGTCGCACTCGAAGAGCAAGAGGAAACGGAACTGCTCCGCCTGCTGCTCAACTGCTATCATTGCCTCGCCACAGGCGCAAAATCGGCGGAAATGATCAAAGCCGTCTTTGAGCTTCGCGTCGCATCGGGTGCGGGCTTCACGCCCGACCTTGTGGCGTGCGCGGGATGCGGCGAGGCGAATCTGCCGCTTTATTATTTCGACGTGCGCGGCGGCGTTTTCCGCTGTGAATCCTGCTTTCACGCCGCCTCGGCGGAGCTGGAACACGACGCAATGCGCGAAAGCGAGGCAGATGCGATCTATCCGACGGGACAGCTCATCGCGCTCCTCTCCCCCTCGGTCTTCACGGCGATGCGTTTCGTTATATATTCCCGTCCCGAACGCATTTTTTCCTTTGAGCTGAAAGATGAGGCGATGCGCGAATTTTCGTCCGTCTGCGAAAAATATCTGCTTTGCCATCTCGAACGCGGCTTTTCGACGTTGGATTTTTATCACACCATCGCCGATTCGCTTCCGAAACCATAAAAAAGCACCTGCCGGAGCAGGTGCTTTTTTCATGAAATCGCTTATCTCGCGGTTTGGTCTTTCACCAGCACGTCGTGCGCGCCGCCCTCGATGATGGAGGTCGCGGACACGAGCGTGAGCTTCGCTTTCGACTGAAATTCGGGGATCGAGAGCGAACCGCAATTGCACATCGTCGAACGCACTTTGCTGAGCGTCGTCACGACGTTGTCGTGGAGCGGTCCGGCGTAAGGCACATAGCAATCGACGCCCTCGACAAACGAGAGCTTCGCCGCGCCGCCGAGATCGTAGCGTTGCCAGTTGCGTGCGCGCGCACTGCCCTCGCCCCAATATTCTTTCATATAGCTGCCGTTGACCATGACCTTGTTGGTCGGGCTTTCGTCAAAGCGGGAGAAATATCTGCCGAGCATACAGAAGTCCGCACCCATCGCGAGCGCCAGCGTGATGTGATAATCGAGCACGATGCCGCCGTCGGAGCAGATCGGCACGTAGATGCCCGTCTCTTTGAAATATTCGTCGCGCGCCTTGGCGACTTCGATCACCGCGGTCGCCTGTCCGCGTCCGATGCCCTTGGTTTCGCGCGTGATGCAGATGGAGCCGCCGCCGATGCCGACCTTCACGAAGTCCGCGCCCGATTCGGCAAGGAAGCGGAAGCCGTCGCGATCGACGACGTTGCCCGCGCCGACCTTGACGGTATCGCCATACTTTTCGCGGATGAACGCGATCGTGCGGCTCTGCCATTCCGTATAGCCCTCGCTCGAATCAATGCACAGCACGTCGGCGCCCGCTTCGACAAGCGCGGGAACGCGCTCCGCGTAATCACGGGTGTTGATGCCCGCGCCGACGACGTAGCGTTTATGTGCGTCGAGCAGCTCCGTCGGATTTTCTTTATGCTGATCGTAATCCTTGCGAAAGACGAACGCCACGAGGTGTCCCTCGTCGTTCACGATCGGAAGCGAATTGAGCTTGTGATCCCAGATGATATCGTTGGCGAGCTTCAGCGAGGTGCCCTCGGGTGCCGTGATGAGCTTTTCAAAGGGAGTCATAAAGGACGACACCTTGTCCGTCATCGCCATGCGGCTTGTGCGGTAATCGCGGCTCGTGACGACGCCGAGCAATTTGCCCGTCGCGGTGCCGTCGTCCGTGACGGCGATCGTCGAATGGCCGTTCTGCTCTTTAAGCGCGATCACGTCCGCGAGCGTCTGCTCGGGGCGGAGGTTGGAATCGGAAACGACAAAGCCCGCCTTATAGTTTTTGACGCGGCGCACCATTTCCGCCTGCTTTTCGATGGTCTGCGAGCCGTAAATGAACGCCACGCCGCCCTCTCTCGCCAGCGCGATCGCCATGCGATCGTCCGAGACGGACTGCATGATCGCGGACACGAGCGGAATGTTCATCGAAAGCGGACATTCCTCTTCTCCGCGGCGATATTTGACGAGCGGCGTCGCAAGCGACACGTTCGTCGGGATGTGTGTGGAATCCGAATACCCCGGAACAAGCAGATATTCGCTGAACGTATGCGACGGTTCGTTATAAAAATAGGCCATGACCGATCTCCCCTTTGCGTCAATTTGAAATATTTTTGCAATTATAGCATACTCCGCTCCTTTTTGCAAGATGAAATTGATCTTTCTTTTTTCAAATGCTTGATTTTTTGAAAAAAAGCAAATAATCTCCGCAGAAATCTTGACAACTCGCACGCCGCATTATATAATGGTGTTTGCGAGTTTTGCCCGCAACTGCCTGCACGGCGGAAAGGAGACCACTCTATGGCAATGAAAAAATTCAAGGCGGAAAGCCAGAAACTTTTGGATCTGATGATCAATTCGATCTATACGAATAAGGAAATCTTTTTGCGTGAGCTGATCAGCAACGCGTCGGATGCGCTGGACAAGCTCCATTTCAAGGGGCTGACGGACGAATCCGTCGGGCTCGGTGCGTCGGACTTCACGATCACGCTCGCCCCCGACCGCACGGCGCGCACCCTGCGCGTCTCGGATAACGGCATCGGCATGACGAAAGAGGAGCTGGAAAACAACCTCGGCACGATCGCCAAGAGCGGTTCGCTCGACTTCAAAACCGAGAACAGCGACGAAACGATCGACATCATCGGTCAGTTCGGCGTCGGCTTCTATTCGGCGTTCATGGTCGCGGACAAGGTGACGGTCGTTTCCCGCGCGTTCGGTGCGGACGAGGCGTGGAAATGGGAGTCCTCCGGCGCCGAGGGCTATACCGTCGAGCCGGCAGAAAAAGACACGGTCGGCACGGACATCACGCTGACGATCAAGGAAAATACCGAAACGGAAAAATACGACCGCTTCGTGGACGAATACGGCTTGCAGACGCTCGTGAAAAAATACAGCGATTACATCCGCTATCCGATCAAGATGCTGATGACGCACACGCACGAAAAGCCCCGCCCCGCCGACGCGGGCGACGACTACGAGCCCGAATACGAAGAGCATACCGAGTGGGAAACGCTCAACAGCATGGTTCCGATCTGGAAGCGCAAAAAGAGCGACACGTCCGACGAGGAATACGCCGAGTTTTATAAAAACACATTCTACGATTACACCGATCCCGCGCGCGTGATCACCGCGAGCGGCGAGGGCGCCGTCAATTATAACGCGGTGCTGTTCATTCCGTCGCACGCGCCGTTCGACTTTTACACCAAAGAATTCAAAAAGGGACTTGCGCTCTATTCCTCCGGCGTGATGATCATGGAGAAATGCGAGGACCTGCTCCCCGATTACTTTAATTTCGTGCGCGGTGTGGTCGATTCCTCCGATCTCAGCCTCAACATCAGCCGCGAGCTGCTCCAACAGAATCATCAGGTGAAGCTCATTCGCAAAGCGGTGGAAAAGAAGATCAAAAACGATCTCGTTTCCATGCGCGACGACGCCCGCGAATCTTACGAATTATTCTGGAAAGAGTTCGGCAGAATTCTGAAATTCGGCGTTTACAGTGATTACGGTGTCAACAAGGACGCGCTCTCCGATCTGCTTCTCTTCTATTCCGCAAAGGAAAAGAAGATGGTGACGCTCGACGAATACGTCGGCGCGATGCCCGAAGAGCAGAAGACGATCTATTTCGCCGCTTCCGACAGCGTCGAGCGCGCCGCGAAGCTCCCGAACACCGAGGCGGTGCTGGCGCACGGATACGACGTTCTGCTCTGCACCGAGGACATCGACGAATTCTGCCTGCAAGCGCTGAACAAATATAAAGAAAAAGAATTCAAGAACGTCGGCACCGGCGATCTCGGGCTCGAAACCGAGGAGGAAAAGGAAGCCGCCAAAGCGTCCGCCGAAGAAAACAAAGGTCTGCTCACGGCGCTCAAAGACGCGCTCGGCGACAAGGTCAAGGCGGTCAAAACGTCCTCCGTGCTGGGCGAGCATCCCGTCGCGCTGACGTCCGACGGTCCCATTTCCATTGAGATGGAAAAGGTTTTGAAGCATATGCCCGGCAACGACGGCGTGGTCAGCGAAAAGGTGCTGGAAATCAACGAAAATCACGAGATTTTCGCGGCGCTGAAAGCGATCGCCGCAAACGGCGACAGCGAAAAGCTGAATCGCTACGCCGATATTCTCTATCAGCAGGCGTGCCTGATCGAGGGGCTTCCGATCGAAGACCCCGTCGAATACGCAAAGGCGGTCTGCGCACTGATGAAATAATAAGGAAAACCCCGAGGTGCCGCCTCGGGGTTTTCCTGCTTTTCTCACGAGAAAAGGAGAACGTCAACTTTTTCTTTGACGGGCAAAGAAAAAGATTGCAAAAAGAAAGC
>CALEJO010000179.1 GCA_937898155.1 uncultured Clostridia bacterium
AAAAATTTGTGCAAACCAAATCCCCGCGCACCACAGACGCGTTTCTTTTGCCGAGCTTTTCTTTTTGTAAAGAAAAGCGAAAGAAAAACTCCCGGTTGCCCCGGAAGTTTCCTGTTATTTCATCATGCGATAGAGTTCCGGATCGTCAAAGTCGCTGACGATCAGATGCGTGCCGAGCGTGCGATGCAGTTCGCGGCGATAGGTGTCGTCCGCACCGAGACGGCTGATGCAAAGCGCCCCCATCTTCGCTCCCGCGGCGATCTCGCTCCGCCCGTCGCCCGCGACCAGCACGTTTTCGCCGCGCGCGCCGAGTGTCATAAGGAGTTTTTCCATGATCACATCCTTCGGGAGCTTGTCCGTCCACGTCGAGCCGATGATGTCTTCGATGATCTCGCCCGGCCCGATTCCGAATCCGAGGGCTTCGACTTCTTCGTGCATCCCCATGCCTTTTTCCACGACCGCACCCGTGACAAAATAGTTTTTCACACCGTGATCGCGTAAATACGTCAGAAAACGCTTCGAGCCCTTGACCGTGAAGCGGTCGGGATTCTGCTTCGCCAAAACGAGATTGCGGTCGCGGCAGTAGCCGTTCAGCACTTTCTCATAGAATTTGAAGAGCCGCGGCGTGTGCGCCGCCAGAAACGCGGAAAGCTCCGGCGTGTCCGGCACATCGAACACTTCCTCTCCGCGCCCGATGCGCGCGATCTTGTCGCGATTGTCCGCGTGATCGCATGGCACGTCGATCTTGTCTGCGTCGATCGCGCGGCGGATCGCCCACTCCATCTGCGTCAGTGCGGAAAGCCCCGCCGATTCGATGCAGAAGCGGTCGGTTTCCGGCAGCGGCTTCGTCCCCGTCGCCGCGATGATCTTGTGCAGATTTTCTTCGCTGTCGTATCCGTCCGGCACGCCGCCGCGGGATATGTAATCGAGAACGATGCTCATGACGGGCGGCCAATCGCGGATCAGCGAATGGGTGCCGTCGATATCATGGAACGCGTAAAGGATGTTTCGCTCTCCGAAATCCTGCACCGCGATCGGCGATGGCACCGAGAAAAACGAAACCATGCTTATTCCTCTTCGAGCGGCTCGGTGCAAAGCGCGATCAGATCGTTCACGTTTGCCGTCGCCATGCGGACGATCGCGTCGCTGGCGCTGTAATAGAGGCGCACCGTGCCGTCATCTTCCATTAACATACCGCACGGGAAGAGCGCGTTCAGACGGTAGCCCTCTTCGGTCTCCCAATAGCCCTCCGGCACGATCAGCGGCTTTTTGGACATGCCGATCACCTTGGACGGGTTTTCGAGGTCGAGTAGGGCAATGCCGACCACGTAGCGCTTTTTCCAGTAGGGCTCCCAACCGTTTTTGCCGCGGTTCGGATCGTAGTCCACCGAGTGGAACGGCATGAGCCAGCCCTTTTCGGTTTTGACGGGCGGTGCGCTCGGTCCGATTTTGCTGTTGCAGAACGGGACGTGCTCCGCGCCCATGACGAAACGCGATTTGCCCCAGTATTCGAGATCGGGCGACTCGGAAAGGAAAATATCAAAGAAGTCGCCGCCGCGGGAATAGACGGGCATCGGGCGTTCGAGACGCACGTAATTGCCGTTGATCTTTTCCGGGAACATGACCATATTGCGGTTTTCCGGCACGGAAATGGAGACGACATCGAATTTTTTCAGGTCTTGCGAGGTCGCGATGCCGCCGCAGACGCCGTGGCGCGTATCGACCGCGAAGCACATGATGAATTGCCCGTCGATATAGGAAAGACGCGGATCGTAAACACGCAGAATTTCTTTGTCGCGCAACTCGAAGCAGGGCTCCGGCTCGACCTTGAAATGGATGCCATCGTCGGAATACGCGAGCCCGAGGTTGGTTTTTCCGTCGAGCTTCTGCTGATCGTAATCGCCGACATCATTGCGGAAGATCATGATGTATTTGCCGTCTTTTTTCAGCACGCCCGCGTTGAACGTGAGCGCGCTCCGATAGGGCACGTCGTGCCGGGAAAGGATCGGATCGGGATACCGCGTGATGCAGGACGCCGTTTTGAAGAGCGATTCGTCCACGGTCATCGCCGGTCTCGCCATGCGGAACAGTTTGCTGTCTGCCATTTTGCTGACTGCCATAAAATTTTCCTCCCTCATCGGTTAAAATTTACAGCTTCATCATAGCATATCCGCCGGCGTTTGTCAACAGAACGCCATGCTTCGCGGCGCACTTCGGCGGCTTTTTTTACAAATGGCAAAATTTCTCTTGACAAGTCGCGGCGGGAACTGTATAATAAACTTGTATAAGAAGCATCAAACGGGCAAGCACCGACCGGGTGCGTGTCCGTTTGTGCCCAAAACGAAGAAAGGCGATCACGATGAAACGACTCCCCGACACCGAATACGACGTCATGAAGGTCATTTGGAAGAATCCTTCCCCGATCACGACGACGACCATTATGGAGCAGCTCGGCAAAGAGCGCGGCTGGCAGACGCCGGCGCTTATCACTATGCTCAATCGCCTGAACGAGAAGGGCTTTCTCTATTCCGAGAAAAAGGGCAAGATGCGCTATTATTATCCGCTCATCAAAAAGAACGATTACCTCGAATTCGTGACGACGGAATTTCTCGAACGGTATCACGACGGCTCGTTCACGCGCTTTTTTGCGACGCTCTTTGACGTGCGGATGGTCTCGGATGAAACGCTCGATTCCTTCGTCAGCTGGGTGAAGCAGCACCGCAAGGAATTCCGCCGCTATATTCCCGATTGATCACGCTTCCGCGTCCGGCGCGGCAAAGCCGTGCACAAATCCGTTCACGTCGGCGGAGCAGACGTCTCCGCCGATCACATGATCCCGGTATACGAGAAGACTGATGTAAACCGTCCCCTCGTAATCGGGATAATTTTTTATTTGATAGGTATAGCGCGTGACTTCCTTGCCCTGATATTTTTTCAGATTCAGCCCCTGTTCTTTTTGCAGCTCGTTATAGCCGAGGTAGACCGTGTCGAATTCCTGCGGCACCGTCACCTGCGCCGTTTCGACGGGCGTTTCGTCCACTTGCCAGCCGAACTGCGAAATGAACGAGATCCGATCGGCGTTTTCGCCGACACCGTCGTAGCGGATCGCCGCCGCCTCGACCTCCGCCGCACCCGCGGTCGGGATCAGCGCGACCAATACGAACAAAACCGTCAGCGAAAGCGCGATGGCGGCGATGAATTTGAGCGTCGTGGAACGTATCGAACAAACAAACATAAAAAATCCTCCGAATCACATGGTAGCATATGTGTATTCGGAGGATTCGTTTTTCATGCGGGATCAGACGGTTCTTTCGCTTTTTCTTTCTCTTTCGGCGGCTTCTCCGTCTTTTCTTTTTGCTTTTTGGACTCTTTTTCCTTTTTGCTCTGTTCTTTCGCCTTTTCTTTGCGGAGTTTTTCTTCTTCTTTTTTGCGCTCGCGTTCTTCTTCGCCCGTCTGCCGATCAGACATCTCCGCGCGATAGGCGTGGAGCGCGACCGTGCGTGCCGCGCTGGCACGGAGCGTATTTTCGATCGCCACGAAACTTAGCGAGGTGTTCTGATCCGGCGCGGCGAGCGCCGTGCGCGCCCGCTTGACCGAGAGTGCCAACTCGCTTTCATACATTTTGGCAAATTCTTCGAGCACGACCTCGATCGGCTGTGCCGAAAGACTCTGCCCGATCACGTCGGCGATCGCGGAAATCTCCATGACGGGCTTCATCGCGCAGAGGATCATCAAAAGGGCGAGGTGCGTCCGATTGTATTTTTTGTTCACGGGTGCGGGCAGAACGCCGCTTTTGACGTAATTATTGATCATGGACGGCGTGAGCAGTCCTTTCCGATCGACATAAAGGGGAGCGAGCGCGTTTTCCGTCAGCGCGATCACTTGGTCGATATAAAGGTCGAACTGCGGAAGATCATCCCAGCGCGGGATGTGCACCGACGCAACTGCTTCGGCAGATTCCAAAAAAAATTGCTTTTTTTCCATCGTATCCTGCCTCTTTCCATGTTTTTTCGGGCATACTTTGTGTATCCGCCGCGCGCATAGCGGCGCGGAGGTGGATCATTTTCGCAAACAGTATATCATATCGCGTCGAAAATTGCAAGATGTTTTTCGAAAAACCGATTTTTCTTTTTTCAAAAACCTATTGACAATATTTCAAACATTGCGTATAATGGTTTTGAAAACCAGATGATGAATTATGAAGACTTTGTCGAATGGAGGTCAAAATGAATTCTGCCATGCCTATTCCGAATAAACCCGATGTTTCTGTCCTCAAAAGGTGTCTGCCGGACAGCGGGCAGCGTCTCGCCGCGTCCGTATTCGGCGACAGCGTACTCCGCGGTGTGATCTATGACGAAAAAGCGGGCGGATATCGGATGTATCGCGGGCGCTTTACCAAAGAAACGGAGCGCTATCCGCTCGAAATCCGGAACGATTCGCGCTTCGGATTCACGGTTGAGCGCGGCGCAGAATTGATTCGGCAAAAAATCACGCCGGAGCATCATCCCGAAGTCGTGTTTCTCGAATATGGCGGCAATGACTGTAATTTCGATTGGGAGGCGGTCGCGGCGGCGCCGGACGACGAGCATTTGCCGGTCGTGCCCGAGGAGAAATTCTTGCAAATTTACGGGGAAGTGATCGACTACGTGCTTTTTTGCGGCGCGATGCCGGTCGTCGTGATTCCCGCGCCGATCGACGCGGAGAAGTTTCTTTCGTGGATCTGCCGCAAGGGACTTTCCCGCGAGGCGATTCTGCATTGGCTCGGCGGCACCGAAACGATCTATCGCTGGCAGGAATACTATGCGGCGATGTGTCGGCGGCTGGCGAGCGAAAGGGGCTGTGCAACGCTCGATTTGCGGACGCCGTTCCTGTGCCGGCACGACTACGGCTCGCTGATTTGTGCGGACGGGATGCACCCGACGGAGAAAGGGCACAAGCTGATCGACGAAACGTTCGATCGCTTCTTTGAAGAAATGAAAAAAGGGTGAACTCCCGCTTTTCTTTGCGAAAAGAAAAGCTCGGCAAAAGAAACGCGTTGTGGTGCGTGAAGATTCGGTTTGCACAAACTTTGAGCCGTGTGGGCGCTCCGCGCCGGCAGCGCACAAACTGTTCGCGCGTAGCGCCGGAAGTCAAATCTTTTACGCTCGATCGAGCGGAACGCTCGCGGGCTTTCTTTTTGCAATCTTTTTCTTTGCCCGTCAAAGAAAAAGTTGACGTTCTTCTTTTCGCAAAGAAAAGCGAGGAAAGATTTGACTTTTTCTGATGATTTGTGGTATAATAATAATATCAAATACACTTTAAGGAGATTCGCAAAATGAAAAAAATAATCGCGCTCGCATTGGTCCTGATCATGGCTTGTTGCCTCTTCGCTTCCTGCTCGAAAAAGCTGTCCGGCACCTACACCGCCGACGCGGCTGTCGTGAAGGGCTCCTACAAGTTCAGCGGAAGCAAATTTACCCACACCACCTCCGCGCTGATCGGCGGCTCTCTCGTCGAAGAGGGCACCTATGAGATCACGTCCAACGATAACGGCATGGAGATCACCTTCACCGTCAAAAACGATGACGGCAAAACCGCATCCTCAACTTTTATGTTCACCGAAGATAAAGACACCGGCGTCATCACCATCGCCGGCATTCCCTACAAGAAGCAATAATTCGACAAAACCCGCGAAAAAGCCCGCTTTACGGGCTTTTTTCTTTGCCCGCGAGAGTCTCCCGCTTTTCTCGGCGGCGAGAAAAGCTCCAAAAGAGCCACACAGGTAGAAGTTTGTGCAAACTTCAAGCCAAATGGGACGCTCCACACCCTCCTTTGATGCCTCCCTCCGGGAGGGAGGGGGACCGCGTCAGCGGGGGAAGGAGAGTGCGACAGCATAAAATCTCCGCAAACCAAATCCTTGCGCACCACGGACGCGTTTCTTTTGCCGAGCTTTTCTTTTCGCAAAGAAAAGCGGGGCTTTGGTATCATTTTTTACTTGACTTTGCTTTGACAATCGTATATAATATTTGTATGTTGTGGAAAAATGTCTTTTGTCTTCCCGCAACACGATTTTATCCGTATTTTTGAATCATATAACCACAGAAGGAGGTGTTATATTACTTGGATCCTATCATTGCCATACTCATTGCGGTCGGCGCTCTCGTGATCGGCGTTCTCGTTGGTATTTTGGTTCGCAAAAAAATCGGCGAAAAGAAGATCGGCTCCGCGGAAAAAGAAGCGGAACGCATCGTCGCCGAAGCGAAAAAAGCCGGCGAAGCCAAGCAAAAGGAGATGATCGTCGAGGCGAAAGAAGATATTCTCCGCGCCAAGAACGAAGCCGAACGCGAAAACAAGGAGCGCCGTCAGGAGATCATCCGCCTCGAAAATAAAGCGCTTGCCAAAGAGGAAACCCTCGACCGCAAAATCGAAAATTTCGAGCGCAAAGACGAAGCGCTGAACAAAAAAATCAAAGAGAATGAGCGCTTGCAGGCAGAGATCGAGCAGATCAAAGTCGATCAGCTCGCCAAGCTCGAGGAAATTTCCGGCTATACCGCCGAAGCGGCAAAAGCCGAGCTCGTTTCCAAAATCGAGACCGAGGCCAAACGCGAAGCCGCCGTCAAGCTCGCCCAAATCGAAAGCGAACTGCATGACGAAGCGGAAAACAAAGCGAGAAACATCATTTCTCTCGCCATTCAGAGACTGGCATCCGACCAAGTATCGGAAACCACCGTTTCCGTCGTCCCGCTGCCCAACGATGAGATGAAAGGTCGCATCATCGGACGCGAAGGACGCAACATTCACAAAATCGAGACGCTCACGGGCGTTGACCTCATTATCGACGATACGCCGGAGGCGATCACCCTTTCGTGCTTCGATCCGATTCGCCGCGAGGTCGCCAGAATGACGCTCGAAAAACTCATTTCCGACGGGCGCATCCATCCGTCGAGAATCGAGGAGACCGTTGACAAAGCCCGCCGCGACGTGGAAGCGTCGATCAAGCAAGCCGGCGAAAAGGCGTGCTTCGATGTCGGCGTCAACGGACTGCATCCGGACCTTGTCCGCTTCCTCGGCCGCCTGAAATACCGCACCAGCTACGGTCAGAACGTGCTGACGCACTCCGTTGAAGTCGCGTATCTCGCGGGCATTATGGCGAATGAGCTCGGCGTGGACAGCGTGCTTGCCAAACGCGCAGGCCTGCTCCACGATATCGGTAAATCCCTCACGCAGGAAGTCGAGGGCTCGCACGTGCAACTCGGCGTCGAAATCGCCCGCAAGTTCCGCGAGAACAAAGACGTTCTGCACGCCATTGAAGCGCACCACGGTGACGTGGAACCGCAAACGACGATCGCCGTCCTCGTGCAAGCCGCGGATGCTATTTCCGCCGCAAGACCGGGCGCGCGCCGTGAAGACCTTGACAGCTATATCAAGAGACTGCAAAAACTCGAAGAAATCTCCAACAGCTTCCCCGGCGTGGAAAAATCTTACGCCATCCAGGCAGGCCGCGAGATTCGCATTATGGTGAAACCCGAACAGGTGGGCGACGAGCAAATGATCGTCATTGCCCGCGATATCGCCGCCAAGATCGAGTCCGAACTCGAATATCCGGGTCAGATCAAGGTGAACGTTATTCGCGAAAGCCGCGTCGCGGAATTTGCAAAATAATCAGCGGCAAATTTTATATATAGATTTTCATATAGATTTTTCAGATGAAAATATCGGGAAACCGACCATATATAAGATGAAAAAACCGAGGCGTCGCCTCGGTTTTTTGTTTTTCCCGCGCCGCTTTTCTTTGCGAAAAGAAAAGCGGGGAGCGGGCTTTCTTTTTGCAAT
>CALEJO010000180.1 GCA_937898155.1 uncultured Clostridia bacterium
TTTCTTTGCGAGCGCTTTGCTCAAAATTTTTGCGAACCGAATTCCCGCGCACCACGGATCGTTTCTTTTGCCGAGCTTTTCTTTTCGTAAAGAAAAGCGGGGAGCGGGCTTTCTTTTTGCAATCTTTTTCTTTTCCCGCCAAAGAAAAAGTTGACGTTCTTCTTTTCGCAAAGAAAAGCGGGAAAATTCACCGATAATACACGTAATACGCGATGACGGTGCGCATGACGCCGCCGTGTTCGAGGTCGGGTGCCGTCAGAATCGCGCCTTCGAGACTCATCAGCTCCGACGCCTGCATCTCCGCGATGCGGCAACGGAATACGACGCGATTGTCGGCGGAAACGAGAAATTCGCCGTCGCGGATATTGAAGCCGCCGTCGCGTCCGATGATGAGATCGGTCTCGCCTTGCCGCTCCGTCACGTAGCGCAAACGGTGCCGCGCGATCTTTTCCGCCATTTCCGTGCGGAACGCGAGCGAGTCTTCTTTCTGCTTTTTTCGGAAAAGTCCCATCCTGATCACTCCTTGCCGAGATATCGGCGGTTTTGCTTCGACAAATGGATGCCTTTTGCCTTTATTTTACCATATTTTGCGCCAATCGTCCACTTTTCTGCCATAAAAATAGAGAATTTTATAAAGAGATAGTTCACAAATCGGGAAAAGTGTGGTAAAATACACGGTAAAGAGTTGAGAAAAAGCCGCTGGCGCGGCGGATCGGAGAAAAAATGAATTCTGATTTACGGAAACCCTCGTTTCTTTCCCGCGTGAAAGAAGCGTGGAATCGCAAGATGCCGAACGGCGGATACGCGCTTTTGGTCGCGTTTCTGTTGCCGTTTGCGATCATGTTCGGCGTCTACGCCTGCCTTGGCAAGCACCCGTTCGGCAATCAGTCGATTCTGACGCTGGACTTACAGGCGCAATATATCTACTATTACGAGGCGATTCGTCGCCTGCTGACCGAGGGCGGAAGCTGGCTCTATTCGTGGCAGCGCACGCTCGGTGGGGAGTTTATGGGCATCGTCGCCTACTATATGGGCAGCCCGTTCAATCTCATTCTTCTGCTGTTCCCGAAGGCGAACGTTCCGGATGCGGTCATGTTCATCCAGCTCGCCAAGGTCGGCGCGATGGGGCTGAACTTCGCGATCTATTTGCGCCGCACGCGCAGAACGGGCGATATTACGACCGTCACCTTCGCCACGATGTATGCACTCTGCGCTTATTCCGTTGTGAACCTCATGAACCCGATGTGGCTCGACGCGATGGTCTTTTTGCCGCTGCTCATCCTCGGTGTGGAGTCGATGATCCGCGAAAAGAAGTTCATCCTCTATACCGCGTCGCTCATCGTGATCTATTGCAGCAACTACTATATGGGCTATATGTGCTCCATTTTCACGCTGTGCTATTTCATTTACTACTATTTCCTCGTTTGCGACGAGCTT
This sequence comes from uncultured Clostridia bacterium, assembly GCA_937898155.1. Classification (GTDB taxonomy): domain Bacteria; phylum Bacillota; class Clostridia; order Oscillospirales; family CAG-272; genus QALR01. The sequence continues at coordinate 1,438 of CALEJO010000180.1, forward strand.
CCGCAGAACCCGGGCGCGGAGGAGGGAAATTCTCTCCATCGGCTTTTGCATTCCCGCGGTATGGAAACGCTGTGCCGCTTCGCCCTCTTTACGTTTACGGCGGTGCTCGCGTCGGCGTTCATGCTCTGGTGCGCATGGTATTCGCTGAACTTCGGCAAGACCGGCTTTGCGACCACCGATTTCGGCTTCCGGCTCCGTTTTGACTTCCTCGATCTGTTTGTCAAGATGCTCCCCGGCTCCTACGATACGATCCGTCCGAACGGCTTGCCGATGATTTACAGCGGGCTGCTGACGCTGATCGCCATGCCGCTCTACTATATGTCTCCCGCCATTTCGCGCAAGAAGAAATTTTTGACGACGGGACTTCTCGCGGTCCTGCTCGTGTCGTTCGTCGTCAATACGATCGACCTTGTGTGGCACGGCTTCTCGACGCCGCAATGGCTGGATTACCGCTATTCGTATCTCTTCTCGTTCGTCGCCGTCGTGATGGCGTGCGACGCGATCCGCACGCTCAAAGCGATCAAATTGAGCGGCATCGTGATGACGGGCGCGTTCATCGGTCTTGCGACGCTCGTCGTGCAAAAGCTGAACTATACGTTTGAGCAGGGCACGAAAAGCAAAGCGCTCGACGACGCGCAGTGCATCGCGCTGACGCTGATCCTGCTCGCCGCGTATATGATCGCGCTTTACTTCCTCAAAAAAGAGAAGTGCAGTGAAACGTCCGCCTTTGTGCTGGCGGTGGTCGTTTGCGTCGAGATGTTCGCGGGCGCGCTCATCAATATCGCCGACGTGGAAAAGGACGTCGGCACCGTGAAATACGGCAACTACGTCTCCGATTCCGGCAAAACGGAATATTACGACGGCTACGTCGGCTCGGTCAAGCGGCTCGAATCCATCGTGCAGGCGGTCAAGGACGCCGATCCGTCGTTCTATCGTATGGAGACGACGGTCTATCGTCGCCTGGGCGGCGTCAACGAGCAGATGGCGGTCGGCTTCAACGGCATTTCGCACTCGACGTCCACGCTGAATAAGCCGCTGATCACGCTCTTTGACCGCTTCGGCTACGCCTCGACCGCGCACTGGACGAAATATATCGGCGGCACGCCGATCTCCGACGCGCTCCTCGGCATCAAATATCTGATCACGAAAAATCAGACGCTCGACAAAAACATCTTCACGGTCGTTTCGTCCGAGCCCGAATATTACGAATATGTTGTTTCGCGTAATACGATCTACGCGCTCCAAAAT
>CALEJO010000181.1 GCA_937898155.1 uncultured Clostridia bacterium
TGGCGGGCAAAGAAAAAGGTTGCAAAAAGAAAGCCCACTCCCCGCTTTTCTTTTCGCAAAGAAAAGCGAAAGAAAAAACCGTTTCAAAAGCGAAACGGTTTTATTTTTTCTCCTCGGCGGAAGCCGCGATCTTTTTTCGGATATACGCGTTGGCGCGCCGCAAAATGCTTTCGAGATTCGGAAATTCGAGCTTGTTCAGCGCGTCGCCGAATTTCAGGCGGTAAATGCCCGTGATCTCCCCTTCGGGATACTGTAATTCTCCGCCGCGATATTCCGCCACCCAGTAGGTGACGTGCTTCGTGCCGCCGCGATGGAGCGGATACGACGTCCCCGTGCGGAATCCTTCGTCGATCTCGACGACGGCGCCCGTCTCCTCAAAAATCTCGCGTTTTGCGGTGTCCACTTCCCGCTCACCCTTTTTGCGGTGTCCCTTCGGGAAACCGCATTTGCCGTTGCGATCGGCAACCAAAATGTAATAAATCCCATCCGGCGCGCGCTCATAAAGCACCGCCCCGCAGGAATATTCGTGTCTCATGGGCTTCCACCCCTTTCCTGTTGACTGAAAAACCGTGATGGCTTATCCGGCAAATCCGCCGTCCACCGTCAGCGTCTGCCCCGTGATAAACGGATGCTCCGTCAAAAAGACGATCGCGTCTGCCACGTCACGCGGCGTTCCGAGACGGCCGAGCGGCGTGCGGGCGATCAAATCATCCATCGTCGCGCGATCGTAGCACGCGTTCATTTCCGTGTCGATCACGCCCGGTGCCACACAGTTCACCCGAATGTGCGAGGGCGCGAGCTCTTTGGCAAGCGCCTTCGTCAGCCCGATGATCGCCGCCTTGGAAGCGGAATACGCCGCTTCGCCCGCCGCGCCGACGACGCCCCACATCGAGGAGACGTTGACGATGGCGCCGCCGCCCGCCGCGATCATTTCTTTTGCCGCCGCCTGCGAAAGGAAAAACGGCGCTTTTTCATCGATCGCCGTCAGACGGTCGAACGATGCCTCGTCGGTCTCGGTCAAAAGCATCGGGAGCGCGATGCCGGCGTTGTTCACCAGCACGTCGACTTTGCCGAACGTCATGATCGCCTTTGCGATCACGCGGCGGCACGATGCCGCATCCGAAAGGTCCGCCGCGAACGGCACGGCGCGGACGCCGAGGGCTTCCGCCTCGCGGCAAACCGCTCTCGCCTCTTCTTTGCGCGCGCGATAGCCAACGAGGATGTCATAGCCCCGCTCGGCAAACGCGAGCGCGGTTGCTTTCCCGATCCCGCGCGACGCGCCCGTGATCACAGCACTCTTTTTCATCTGCGTCTCCTTTCGGTAAATCATCTTCTTTTCTATTCTACCACAAAAAACCACGCTTGCATAGAGAAAAACGGAATTTTCCGTATTTTTTTCTCGAAAAAGGGTGGCTCGCTTGACTTCTCCCCACAAATATGGTAAAGTGAGAAAGAAAAGGAGGTGAAACGGTGTTTTTCAAATCAAAAAGCACCTTGCCGA
>CALEJO010000182.1 GCA_937898155.1 uncultured Clostridia bacterium
GTTCCTTGTCGCCCGGGTTTGCCGCGAGTTTCGGCCTGTATTCGGCGTTCAGCTTCGCGGTCTGCTCCTTGGCGTATTCCTTGTCGCAGTTCTTCTGATCGAATTTTGCCTTTTTGATCTCCGCTCTCATTTCGGAAACGGTCTTCGCGCATTTTGCGGAAGCGTTCGCGATCTCAGCTTTCGCTTCGGAAGAAGTGTTCCCTTTGAGGCGGGCTTTCGTCTCGGCAAGTTCTTTCTTTGCCGCCGCGATCGCGTCCTTATAGGACTTCACGCCCGCGGCAATGCGGATGCCTTTGAAATAGACGTTGCCGGAGGTCGCGTTATAAAGTCGGATGATCGTGCGGCCGGTCGTGGTCTTGCCGCAACCGGATTCGCCGACGAGTCCGAAGACCTCGCCCTTGTGAATGTCAAAGCTCACGTCGTTGACGGCTTTGTTGGCGCCGAAAAATTGGCAGAGATGCTCAACGCGGAGCAGAACTTCGCCCGCGCCTACGTTGTTCGTTTGATTATCCATTGTTTTCTCCTCTCCGCTGTGTCATTCTGGCAATCCGTTCGGTGACGATCTTCGGCGGATCGACCTTCGGAGCGTCGGGATGCAGGAGCCAGGTTGCCGCTTTGTGCGTTTCGCTGATCGTGAACATCGGCGGCTGTTCCTCGAAGTCGATTTTAAGCGCGTATTTATTGCGCTCTGCGAACGCGTCGCCCTTCGGCGGATAGATCATATTCGGCGTCGTGCCGGGGATCGCTTCCAGCTTTTCGCTGGTGTCGAGGTCCGGCATCGAGGAGAGCAGAGCCCAGGTGTAGGGGTGCGCCGGCGAATAGAAAACGTCGTTCGACGTGCCGTATTCCACGATCTTGCCCGCATACATGACGGCGATCTTGTCTGCCATATTGGCGACGACGCCGAGGTCGTGCGTGATGAAGATGATGGAGAGATGGCGTTCCTTTTTCAGCTTGTTGATCAGTTCGAGAATCTGCGCCTGGATCGTGACGTCGAGTGCCGTCGTCGGCTCGTCGCAGATCAGAATGTCGGGGTTCGCCGCGAGCGCAATCGCGATGACGATTCTCTGACGCATACCGCCGGAGAACTCAAAAGGATACTGGTAATATCTCTTGCGTGGCTCGGGGATGCCGACTTCTTCCATCAATTTGATCGCGCGCGTGCGCGCCATGCCGCGCGTCACGTGATTGACCACGCCGGATGCACTGGCTTTCAGATAATCAATGACGGCGATGGTCTCGGTCTGATAGTCGCGCGTCTCTTTTGAGGCGAGCGCGGCTTCGTAGCGTTCGAGCAGACGCGTCAGAATCTTCTGCATATTTTCTCTTGCGAGGTCGAGATCGACGATCGCGGCGGGTGCGGGCTTCCAATCGGGCTCGCGACCGTTCTTTGCCACGAAGCTCTCGAATTTTTCGACCTGCTTTTCGTAGCGGTTTTCTTCCTGCTCGTTTTTGTCGAGACCTTTTTTATAGGTTTCGACAGCACTTTCCAGACTCGAACCGAACGTATACGCGACGCTGTCTTTCACGATCTCGCACGGATCGATCGACTCGTTCACGAGCGAAATGAGCGACTCCGCGGTCTTTTTCAGCGTGGCGACGGACGTTTCGGCGCTGCCGAAGAGGGGCAGTGCCTCTTTGATTTGCGCGACGACCTGCTCTTTGACGGTATAGTGCGCGTCGGCGGACCATTTCAGCGCGACCTTTGCTTTGTCGATGAAGTCGAGCATGAAGTGATCGTCAAGATACCGGCGCAAAAATGCGTTCAGCTCCTTGACGGAAAGCGACGGCAGGGGCTCGCTCGCGAACGTCAGATAATAGCCCATCGAGAAAAAGTTCGGGCTTTCGAGCGTGATCGCGCGTTCGAGGATCGCTTTGATCTCGGCGAGCGCACCCGACAGCGACGAGAAGTCTTTCGCTTTGACGGCGGCGCCGAGCCCGCTCTTCACGGAAGCGATCGCCGAAAGGAGGGCGTCTTTTTCTTCATTTACGACATAGGTATGAATGGCGTTTTTCGCAAGCGAAAGCACCTCGTGCAGACGGTCCTTCGGATCGGTCAGCGCATTTTTCTCGATGAGGAAAAGAATGTTTTCCAGCTCGGGAATGGCTTCCGTCGCGGCGTTGAACGCCTCGTTATACGCTTGTTCCAGCTCGATGTGCTTGAACTCGAATTTATCGAAATTGCGGCACATTTTGGTGATTTCGTCCGCCTTTGCCGCGTCGTTTTTCGCGAGCGCTTCAATCATCGTGTCTTTCATCAGAGCGAGCGTCTCGTTGAATTCCTTGCGGCTTGCTTTCTGGCGCGCCTTGCCTTTGAGCAGCATGGCTTCGGTCAGCTGACGGCCGATCTTCATGATCGGGTTCAAGCTTGAAAGCGGGTCCTGGAAGATCATGGCGATCTTATCGCCGCGAATCTTATAAAATTCATCCTCCGGAATTTTCAAAAGGTCCATTTTGTCGTAAAGGATTTCGCCGCCTTCGACGATCGAGTTTCCGGCGAGAATTCCGAGGATGGCTTTGGAGGTGACGGACTTGCCGGAGCCGGATTCGCCGACGATGGCAAGCGTTTCGCCCTCTTTGAGTTCAAAATTGATTCCGCGCACCGCCTGCACTTTGCCGGACACGGTGCGGAAAGAGATCCGGAGATCCCGGACTTCGAGTTTATTTTCCATGATCATTCCTCCGTTCCGCGCAGCGACGGGTTGAACGCGTCGCGCAAGCCGTTGCCAAACAAGTTGAATGAGATTTCAAGAAGAGAGATGAAAACCGCAGGGAAGAGAATGATGTGCGGGAACGAATAGAGATAGCCCTGCCCGTTGGAGAGCATCGTGCCGATACTCGTCAGCGACGAGGTTTCGAGGTTGACGATGCCGAGGTAAGAGAGCATCGACTCGGAGAAGATGACGCCGGGGATGGAAAGCACGGAGCCCGTGATGATCGTGCCGATCGCGTTCGGGAAGATGTGCTTGAACATCAGACGCCAGTCTTTCGCGCCGAGCGTTCTTGCCGCCAGAATGTATTCCTGACTCTTGAAGCGATAGAACTGCATACGCACGGTGGACGCCATCCCGACCCAGCCCGTCATCACGAACGCGAAGAGCAGGGAGGGCAGAGCGCCGACCTCTTTGGCGAGGTGGAGCTGGAACAGCGTTGCCACGACGATGAACGGCACCGACGCGAGAATATCGGAGATACGCTCCATCGTCATGTCGATCGCGCCGCCGTAATAGCCCTCGACCGCACCGTAGATCGCGCCGATCGTCAGGTTGATGACGGAGACCGCGATCGCCAGCACGAAGGAAAGACGCGCGCCTGCCGCGAGGCAGGTCCAGATGTCCTGACCGTAAGCGTTGGTTCCGAAGATAAAGATCGGTTCATGCCCGTTCTTATAGACGAAATACTGATGATAGTTCACGCGGACTTTGTAGCCGGTCTGGTTTTTGACGGCGTAAACGTCCCACGTTTTGCCGTCCGCGCCGCCGTCATCGCCCTCGATGTGCAAGCTGTCGTATTTCGCTTTGTTTTTGGTATCGCTGGTGAGATAATTCGGGATATAATCGCCGTTTTCGTCCAGCACGGCGGCGCCGCTCGACGTGGAGCGGTCATCGACAAGCTGATACCAGAAGTTCGCGCCGGAATTTCCCATGACGTAGTTTGTCTTATGGGTGGCGGGCATCGGATAGATGACCTGGATGCCGGTTTCGTTCTGATATGCCTGGAGGGCGAGATATTCCGTCTCGCTGAGGTTTTCGTATGTGAAGCCGACCTTCGCGTAGGAATCCACGCGGAGCTTATAGAAAAGCCCGTTTTCGGTTTCGACCGGCTCGGCTTTCAGCACGGCGGGCTCGCCACTCTCGACGCCGATCGCGTTCAGATAAAGATATCCTGCCTCCGGCTCGGTTTTGCGCGAAGAACCGTTCCAGATGCCGATCTTCGAGAAGAAGTTGCTCTTCGGGAGCAGGCAAGCGTAATAACCGTCGCGGAAATCGACGGTATATTCGGAAAAGAACGGCGCGATGATGGCAAAGAGCAACAAAATGATGATGATCCATGCCGCGACGACGGAACTGGAATTCCGACGGAAGCGGATCCAGGCGTCTTTGAAATAGCCGATCGGTTTGGTTTCGAGCTTTTTATCGTGAATTCGCTCATCGGTCTGGGCGAATTCAAATTTTTCTTTCGGAATATTCGGTAATTCGTTGTTTCTCATTTTTTGGACCCCATTCTGATTCTCGGATCAATGAATCCGTAGCTGATGTCGATGACGATGCCGGAAAGCAGACCGATCAGCGTATAGAACACCGTCAATGCCATGAAGAAGTTATAGTCGCGCAGATTGATGGAGTTGATGTAAAGCGCACCGACGCCCGGGATGGAGAAAATCTGCTCGATGATCAGAGAGCCGCCCAGAATCCCGATGAATTCGCCGATGATCATCGGCAGAATCACGACCATCGCGTTGCGGAGCGCGTGGCGGGAGGTCGCCTGCGCTTTCGTCAGACCTTTCGTGCGGGCGAGGAGCATATAATCGCCGGTCAGCACCTCGGAAAGCTCCGCGCGCGTATATCGCGTCAGACCGGCGACGACGCCGAATCCGAGGGAGATGATGGCGGGCATCATCGAAAGGAACATCTTGCCGCTGAACAGAGATGCTTCCTGTGCCGAATAGATCGTCAGCGGGAACAGCCCGAGCTTATAGCAGAGCAAGAACTGCACAAGAAACGCGTAAACGTAGCTCGGCACGGAATAAAAGACGATGACGAGCGTCGAGATGACGTGATCCTGCCATTTGTTCTTTTTCAGCGCGGCGTAGATGCCGAACGCGAGTCCGAGCGGGATCGCGATCAGGATCGAATAGAGGTTGACGAGAATGGTGTAGGGAAGCTTGGTCAGCAGAATATCCCAAACGTTTTGTCCGGCATACATCTGCTCGCCGACGCCCCAGTCCCAGTTCGTGGCGACCGATTTCAGCAGGCGCCCATATTGCACCATGATCGGCTTATTGTAGCCCATCTGTTCGCGTTTGGCGAGGATCAGATTGACGTCGCGTCCCTGCACCTTAATGGCGGGAAGCGGAAGGAGCTTGATGAGAACGAAGCACATCGTCATGATGATGAGCAGGGTAAAGATCATCAAGAACACTCTTTTGAGAACGTATTTTACCATATTTTTGACCACCCATGTGAAAAATTTTTCAAAATGAGACGAGCCGAGCGGCTCTGCGAAAGAAATAATGATGAAATCATGAACCGCAAAACAAAAAAACGGAGACCGCAAGGGAAGCGGTCCTTTGATTTGATCATTACTTATTTAGCAATAACTCGGGCAATCGGGAGCCGCATGGCGGCTCCCGACGTGCCCGATTTATTTCGCGAATATGATTGCCAACGAGTGGCGGATCAATATTTCTGATTTGCTTTCACGGTTGCCCAAGCAGCGTCATCGTAGTTGTAGGTGACATACTGGAGGCCGCCGAAGCCGATCAGCTGCAGGTAGTTTTCCGATGCCTGCTCAACCTTGCGGGAGTTCAGCGAAGCCACGTTG